>JBBTBY010000058.1 GCA_038043445.1 Spirochaetota bacterium | reverse complement strand
CGGACCCTCGGCACAGTGTTGCGGACCTTCGGCACAGCGTTGCGGACCTTCGGCACAGTGTTGCGGACTCTCGGCACAGTGAATGATCGATGGACCAGAACAGCCACCTCACCCCTACTGCGCCGCTCTTCATCTGTATTGATCAATAATACGCTCAGGCTGAAAACTTCATGCGTATGCAAGACGTCCCTTGGGCTCAGGTATAGGGCGATCGAGACTCTTCGCTGTTTCTATCCATTCATCGAATATGACCTCGACGTTCTTCAGGGCTTCTTCGTATGTTTTACCGTCCGCTGCGCATCCGGAAAGTTCCGGGACTTCGGCAATGAATGCATTGTCGTCAGTGCTCCAAAATAAGATCACTTCGTATTTATACTTGCCCATTCACATAGTATATTTGTACCAAATTAGATAGTCAAACAGGAAAATGATATCGTGTTGCCTCTAGCGTGCTGCTCTGTATGTCGGTAGTATCTATGAAGAGCGCTGTATTGACGGTAATTATCATACCCCGCCGGGAAACGAAGCCGCTTCCGTCGTCGAGGATATAAGTCGTTCCATCGGTAGTGTATACCCGCCCGCGATGGGCGAGACCGTATACACCTGGGCAGAGTACGAATATGATTAAGAGGGTTATCGAACGCATAGAGCCCTCCGCCGTTGATCCGATGATACGCAGAGCGAACGATAAAAGATGTCGTTCCCCCGTCCTCCATCTGTGTCATCCGTGTCATCTGTGACCTCTCTTTTTCGTGTCTTTCGTGCTCGCCCTGAGCGTAGTCGAAGGGTTTTTCGTGGTTCAATTCTCCCCAATTATTCTTTTCTGCGTTCCCCGCATCTCTGCGTGATACATCTTCTCTTCCTCGCGTCTTCGCGCTTGTACTGAGCTTGTGGTCGGTGAGCCTGCCGAACCGTCGAAGTGCCTTCGCGTGCCTATTCCCCTTATTCCCCCCTCTTCATCGGTGTTTTCAGCGTCCCCAGCGTCACGATCCTCTCCTTACTTTTCCCGACCTCCATCTGTGCCCCCCTTCCCTCCGCGTTAAAACACCTTGTGTAGTGCCTTCGCGATTTACATTATGTGTTGATATGGTACAATACGTGTGCGACAGTGAACCGGACTTGATCGCATGCTGTTGCGGGAGTAAACCATGGACGCACGGATAACAGTAGATCCTGCAATATGTCATGGAAAGCCGGTCATCAGTAACACGCGCGTATTAGTAAGCAATATACTGGCGGAACTGGCAGCCGGCAAAGGCACGGCGGATATCATAAGAAATTACCCGAACATTACGGAAGATGATATTCGCGCCTGTCTCCGGTTCGGCAGCGAACTTGCGCAATTCGAAACGGTGACCATCGGAAAACCGGCGTGACCTTTTTTCTCGATGAGAATATACCGAAGGATGCAGCTGCCCTTCTTGCTTCTCGTGGACATGAAACCGTTGACATCCGCGGCACCGGTCATGAGGGATGCGATGATAAGACCGTATTCGGGCTCTCAAAGGACCGCGAGTGCGTTTTCCTGACCACGGATAAGGATTTTTTTCACACGATCAATTTTGAACATAAACCGCATGCCGGCATTATCGTCATCGCACTTAAACAGCCTGACGCGCAACGGATCGTATCCCGGCTGCAGTGGTTCCTCGACAATTGCATGGAAATGCCGCTGCATGACAAGTGCTTTCTTCTTTCCGATGACCGCTGCACCATATATTCCTAATAACGGTCATACATTCCCGTTATTCTTCGCGTTCCCCGCGCCTCCGCATGGCACATCTTCTCTTCTTCGCGTGATTTCCCTTCTTTCCCATCCCTCCGTCAATTCCCTTTCCGCATCGTCCCCTCTCATCCGCGCCAAAAATATTCTTTTCCTCTCTCTTTCTCCGTGCCCTCTGCGCCCTCTGTGGTTTTCCCCTCTAACGTAACAGCATTGGAAAAAGGGGTCAGGGGTGAATTTCCAGCCCCTTCTCTATCGCCGCATATAGCTCATCATAGTTCTCTGTTATCGGGAATTGCGGATATTCCGCTGCTATCGTCGCAGGCGGACGGAAAAATACCCCGGCGTGCGCGGCGGCGAGCATGCTCACATCGTTGTACGAATCGCCGGAGGCGACGACGCGAAAGCCGATGCCCCTGAGCGCCTCTACCGCATGCTTTTTTCCGTCGTTCTGCCTGAGCGCATACCCGGTTATCATGCCGTTCTCGGTGATGAGGTGATTGCAGAATATCGTCGGCCAGCCGAGCATCTTCATGAGCGGCGTTGCGAATTCAACGAAGGTGTCGGAAAGTATTATGACCTGGGAAAGCCCGCGCAGGCGGTCGAGGAACGCGAGCGCCCCCTTAAGCGGTCCCATGCGGGCGATGACGTTCTGGATATCGGCAAGGGTGAGTTTGTTCTCTTTGAGTATCCCGATGCGTCCTTTCATGAGCACGTCATAATCGGAGATATCTCGCGTGGTAAGTTTCAGTTTTTCAATGCCGGTAGCCGCGGCAACGTTTATCCATATCTCCGGCACGAGAACGCCCTCGAGGTCGAGGCATATCACGGACAGTGTTCCCACGTCCGCCTATCGCATGAGGCGGAACACGAGGCCGCTCGGGAGTTTTGGGAAAAAGTACGTCGATTTCTGCGGCATGAACGAGCCCTCGTCGGCGACGGCAAGGACGCTCGCAAGCGGGGTGGCAGGCAGCATGAACGCCGCCTGCACGCTGCCCGATGCGACGGCAGAAAGCGCTTCATCGTCATCGCGTGTATAGGTGATGTTCGTCTGCTCCGAGAGGCGTTCCGCATTGATGCCGAACACGGGCTCGAGTATGAGCCGATGGAGCACGGTGACATCGAGCGAACGCACTTCCGGCGATGCGCCCGATATTTCCGATCCGAGGTCCACGTTCGGTTTCAGCGTAAGCCGGAACGCGCCCTCACGCGTGACATAGACGAACGAATGTCGTTCCTGACCGAGCGCGCTCGTGTGCGATGCATCGCGCGCAAGCGGCGTGACCGTAAAGAGCGGGCCGACGGCCTTCGGGAGCGCGGAGACGGCATGCGCGGGTATGCCGGATACCATGCGATGCGTGGGGTAGATGGAAAGCGCGGTATCGTCCGCTTCGGTCATATAGATCATCACGCGGTCATACGCACCGTTCGGTCCGTGAAGTGCGCGTTGAGCATCGCGGTACTGTACGGCGGTCTCATACCGGTGATGCCCGTCGGCGATATAAAGCTTCTTGTCGCGGAAAGCGCTCGATACCGCATCCGCGCTTTCTGCGGGAACGGCCCAGAGCTGATTGACGACACCCGCGGTATCGGTGAACGATGCGAGCGGCGGACGCGACACGGCCGCCTCAAGATAGATGCGCACCGCGCCATCATCGCGGTACAGCATGAACACCTGCGAGAGGTTGGCGCCCGTCGCGGTGAACAGTTTCAATCGGTCCTCTTTCGGTTTTGAGAGCGTCTTCTCATGCGGGAGCACGACACCGTGGCCGAACGGCGAGAGCGTGAGCTCGGCGATGATGCCGAGCGTGCGGCGGCGCCTGCCGTCCTTCGATGTGTATTCCTGCGAAAGGATATAGTAGCTCGGCACCGCATCACGCACGAGCACCTTCTCGCGCATCCATGCATCAAGAGATCCCCGGGCGCGCGTGTACTTGTTCTCACGCTCCGTGTCTCCGGGCGCCTCTTTCCCGAGGATGAGCCGTACGACATTATTGGGATGCTTCACCTCGAACGCATCGCGCTCCGAAGGGGATATGACATCGTACGGCGGCGCCGTTACCTGATCGAGGGGAAAACGCTTCTCATCGTAGCGAACCCCGGTGAATGGATGTATCTCCGCCATAACTGCCCGTCCTGAGATGATTATCCCGCGAGTAAGGAACGTATCAGAAAGTGAGTATATCGGATTTTTCCGCGGTGCCTTCGTAATACCGGTCCTGCAGCTTCCCGAACAACGAGCCCAATGTATGATTGTCAATATAACTTACCGTATAATTCACGTAGTTATCGTAGTACTTCTGGTAATACGAGGTCATCATCGTATTGACCTGATCGCGATAATAATAGCCGTAATACTGCGCGCAGAACTGATCAAAGCTCTTAATGAACGTCGTGGTGAAGCCGCCGTATTTCTTGAACATCTGTTCGCGGTTCTCTTTGAACACGAAATACGGCATCGGATATCCCGGGTGAATGCTTTTTTTATCCGGATTGCGTTCATAGAACATGTTCACCATTTTTTCGCTCTCGAACCGCAGTGTCACTGCAAAGAGCCGGTCTTTGTAGAAATAGAACCGATACACCCACGAATTGGGTGTTGTCAGCGCATCCTTGGCGAAGGTAATGCGTGAAAAATCCGCACTCTCTATCTGCGTCAGATGGCGCATGGTAAAATCGCTTTTTATCAGTTTGTCCATCCGTGCCGTAAAACCCAAATGCATCCACCGGTACAGGTGCGGGTGGAACCATACCAGATCGGGGTCCGGGTACGTGCTCTGATATATCTCAACACGTTCCACTTCCCCTTTTGTCTTGATGAAATTCGTCGCTGCAAGCCGGTCATTGACCTCCTGCGGCGAAAGGCCCCAATAGACGTTCATGAAACCGTTATACACAGGCTCATACGGAACGAGCATTCCGCAGGCGAACAGGAACAGGAACATTGCTTTTTTCATCGCTTTCTCCTTGCGTACCGAAGCATACCGGCATCTGCGAACACCGTTCACAGTGTATCACAGAAAAGCCGCGTGCGCAACCGTTTCGGGCGGACAACCCAGCCGAAACGTTCCCGCATGATATTTTATACGATATATTATCGGGAAACGCATGCGTAATGTTGAACCGATATCCCTTCATACTGACACGTAAAAAGCCGATAATCCCTATAGTATGATCTCTACAGTATGGAGAATGCATGCACCGCCCAGCACTGACAGTATTGCTGTCATTCATCCTCGGTACAACACCGCTCGTGTCCGCGCCTGATGCGCTCACCGGAACGAACGATACCCTTGGCTCAGTAACGACGCATGCCGGCCGCTACGGCAGCGGGCGTTCCCAGATACCCGACACCCACAGCCGTGCCGCACAAGCTGAGGCGCTTTCCATCGTGAGCCGCGATGCCGCCGGCGCTCCGATGGAGAACGGGCGCATCGTTATCGCCTGCATTGGATTTCCCGACCCTTCGCCCGATTTCAGGATATTCATCAATTATCTCTCGGGTAAGAAAATGTCGCCCGCGCTCCTCATCGTAGACTGTTCACAGCCGAAAGCCGGTCTGAAGGAGTGGGCATCCTCTTCCGGGGAGACATCGCTCTGGAACGGCGTTGGTACGCGTCTTGCCTGGTTCGGCGCCGCCGCATCCCAGGTGCAGATAGCGTGGGTGCACCTGAGCGGATCCGCCATGGAATATGATCGGTATCAGGATATCCTCAAAGCGCGTGTCATGATCGTGCTCGAAACGATGCGTCGGCAATTCCCGAACCTGCGCGTGGCCTATCTTACCTCATCTGCCGATGAGCGTTACACCCGCTATCCTGAGCCCTATTGCTATCGCTACGGCCATTGCATACGCAGTCTCATACTGGATCAGATTGCACAAAATCCGAAATTGAATTACGATAGGTCACGAGGAATGGTCCGTATGCCGCTGTTGCTGTGGGGGCCGGATGCACGCATTGAGATGCGCCCATCGAACCCCGGCATCATGCATGCCCCCAACGATGCAGCCCCGGCGGGTACGGATGGACGGGGGCGTTCGATCCATGACCATTTCCTCAGTGATCCTGCCGGCGGATCGTGGTTTGCATTGAATGTTCGGTAGCGAGGAGCAGTGCGGGCATGAATGAGATCAATGGTATACGCCGAAAGACCGCATCACAACTGCGGCGGGGCATACTTCTTGCGCCGGCTATCGCATTCAGCATACATTTCATTTTCACGCCGCTGCTGTTCGGGAAATTAAGCTCCCATCCATTGCTCTTCGTTTACTACGCGGTATGCCTTCTCGCCGTATTCGCCGTGATACTGTTCTTCATCGGAAAATGGCGGCATGGCGCTCACATACCGCTCGGAAAGATCTATACCCGTGTCTATCTTGTCGGTGTCCTTCTGGTCGGCATCGGGAGCCAGGTCGCCCTTATCCTTGATGGGAGTATTTCTTTCCAGGTAATATTGATGCGCGCCTTCTGGATGCTCGCCATAACCGCGCTGGTATACGCCATCGCCGCGATATGGTTCAGCCATCAGGTGCGGGATATGCCCGCCGAGGACCTCGCCACCGATCTGCGCATACCGCTGCGTGATAAATTCATATCGGTCATACTTTTCGTGTTCCTCCTTTCGCTCACGATAGTGAACGTCATCCACTACAGCGCCGAGATACGCATCGTCAGCGCACAGAAATCCGGGGAGCTCTTCGCCTCGCTCAGCAAAAGCGCCGCTTCCGTAGAGTCCGCTCTCGCCGAACAGCGCGTCATCGCACAGGACATCGCCGACATCTATACCGTGCCGGTGCGCGGGAAAAAAAGAAAGATCGATAATGACGCCCCGGTACTCAGCATCCTGCTGCGGGGCACGCACGTACCCGTATCGTTCACGCTCATCGCCGGACTTGACGGCACGCTTCATGTATGGGAACGGGGAGCGGACGGTTTTTCTCATCGCACCGCGACCAACGGGGAATTCGCCATTCCGTCCGATCTTACCGCCGCGATGTCGCGCATGCATATCTCCACGAACGAGTATTTCGCCGCGATAGCATCGTCTGCATCGGGGACATGCGCCGTCCTTTCACGTGTCCGCGATGTGCGCCCGCTGCTTGTTGCGTCGTTCCCGAAGAACCGCGCATACATCGTCGACGATGCAGGGAAAACGCTCCTCTCTCTCGATGCATCATCCCCGACGTTCGTACGCGATGTCCACGCCACATCCACGAACGCACAATGGACGCCCATGCTCATCGAGGGGAAACGCCATGCCGTGTTCATACTGCCCTTCGCGGCGAAAACTTCCATTGCGCTCGCCATCCCCGCGACCGACCTCTATGCTACGAAAGAGATCGATGACGTTGCGCTTTTCGCGGCGATAACGCTCTGGATATCGATATTCGCCGTTGCCGCCGCCGTCGTCATCACGCTCAACGTATTCCTCGGCCCGCTCGAGCGCGCACGCGATATATCGAAGGACCTTGCACAGGGCAAGGGCGACCTTACGCGCCGTATAACCGTGAAAACGAACGATGAGATAGGCGAGCTCCTGTTCCATTTCAATCACTTCATCGATACGATGAACTATATCGTGAACAATATCAAGGGCGGCACCGCGAACCTCAATACCGATCTCTCGCGCATGCATGCCACCGTGCTCGAAACGGCGAAGATATCGGCCACCGAGATAGAGAGCATCGAGCGTTCGGTATCGAGCGTCGAGGAGATCATGCGCTCCATCGGCCAGGTGGGGACAACGACCGAACAGCAGAAGAACGCCTTCGCGAGCGTGAACATCGCCATTGACGAACTTCTGAAGTCGATACTCAAGATAAGCGAGAACATGCAGAAGCAGTCCGTCGCCATTTCCGAGACGTCATCGGCCATCGAGCAGATGACATCGAACATACTGTCGGTCGCCAAGAACGTGGGCAATGCGGACACGTTCGCCAAGCGCCTCCTTTCGGAAGCGAAAACGGGCGGCGACCGCGTCGACGATCTTGTGGATGCGATACGCGAGGTCGAGGAATCATCGAGCCAGATCAATGAGATCATAACGGTCATTCAGTCCATTGCCGAACAGACGAATCTCCTTGCCATGAACGCCGCCATTGAAGCGGCGCACGCGGGCGAACACGGCAAGGGTTTTGCGGTGGTCGCCGACGAGATACGGAAACTCGCGGAGAACACCGCGGCGAATTCGCAGTCGATAACGGTCATCGTCAAGGACATATCGACGCGCATAGAGAAGATAGTCGGTCTCGCCGTCGAGAGCGGCACATCGCTCACCACCATACTCGATGCATCGGGGAGCACCGCGAACATCATCGCCGAGATAACCGCAGCGAACAATGAACTTGAGACGGGCGGACGCGACATACTCGAAACGGTGAAGAACCTCAATCAGATAACCGACGAGGTGAAGGCCTCCGTCGACGAACAGATGCAGAGCGGCAACGTCGTCGAATCGCAGGTCACGCTCCTCGACCGCATTACGACCGAGGTGGCAACATCCATATCCGAGAATTCATCGGGGGCGCGTGAGATAACCGAATCGATGGAACAGCTTCGCGCCATTGCCATGAAGAACAAACAGGGCACCGCCGAACTTTCAAAGGCCATCGATGAGATCGCCGGGAATTTCACGCGATTCGTGGACCTGGTATCCGCGTTCCGTACCGCGGAGAGCGGCCGCCGTGCAGAGCTGGGAAGCCCGCCGGCAGCGCCGCGCGAGCTTCCCGCGCCGGACGTACTGGACCGCTGATCCCGCGTACCCGGCGTATCAGTGAGGCGCTTTTTCCGCCGGAATACCCATGTCGTAGAGCCCGTCCAATTCATCGAGCATGTCGAGGGCCTTCGGGCTTTTTTTGATTATCGCATCACGCAGTATGTTCTTGATGTTCCAAAAGAGCTTCTCCGCAGCCGAGCGCGGGATGCGGTTGGCCGGGTGACGCGCGGGCAGCCGTGATGCGCGAAGTATCTTCCCGGTGTAGCGTATCCCGAGACCCGCGACGACCTTTTCCTTGCGCAGGAAATCGCCGATGTTCGCCTTTGACGCTTTCAGATTGCGGTAAAGCATCTTGAAGTTGAACTGCTTCGTCAGGGGATCGACGCCGGCGAAGGGGACATAGGTCTCATCCTTGCTCACCACGGTGACCGTGCTCATGCGGCTCTTATCGACGAGGTACAGATCGCCCCGCGTTGTCCTGAACAAGACACGCGTATGCGCAATGCGCGCATTATCCGTGCTCATCATGAGCTGCGCGTTCTCACCGAGTGACAGCATGAACGCATCGCGTGAAAGCTGGAAGTATATCGCCTTGTCATGACGGACTATCTCGATCACCTTCTGGCCGCTGATAAGACCGATATCCTCGCTGATCGACGCATCGCGCGCGACGACGGAATCGATATACGCGTATTGCAGTTCCTCTTTGAGCTGATTGATGATTATCTGCAGTTCCGGTAATTCAGGCATGGTGTCCTCCCCCCGTTCCCGCCGCAAGGCATGTCCTGCATGTCCCGAGAAAATAGCCCTGGACCTGCTCGATACGGTGGCCGTCGACGTCCCGATGCGAAAGCTGGGGGCAGGCGATGGCCACATCGTACAGATGCTTGCACACCGTGCAGTAGAAATGATGATGCGTACTTATATTGCTGTCGTAATGGGCCTTTTCAGGATCGATGTCTATTTCCTGGAGAAGGCCTGATGAAACGAGCGTTACCAGATTATTGTAAATAGTAGCCCGGGAAATGCTTGCGTATTTTTCATGCAAAGCGGCATGGATATCATCCGCCGATGGATGATCGAGATTACCGTCCATGTACTCAAGTATCGCGATACGCTGTACGGTTACCGGCAACCCCTTGGCTTTCAATGTCTCGGCTTTGTCGCATATCATATTGTACCTAGTATTGTTTTATACCATGTATAATATAATACATAATACAATATTTGTCAAGCCCTGGGTTTTCCTCTTCGCATGAATAGTCGTGCGATACCGTATACAAGCAAATAGCTGATAATGCCAAAGACAGATGCGACAAAGATCCCGCCAACAGCGATCTCGCGTATGTTATCCGCCACGAACCGGGCGATATCCGCGGAGGGCATCGGCTTAATGAATTTTGTACCGAATAGAATGGTCCCTGCTTTATAATCGAGGAGATAAAAAAAGAGTCCTGTCGCGAAATTCACGACAAGCGTACCGGCATAGGTCGATACGAGATTGAGCCTGAACAGGAGTGCAAGCCCCAAGGCTATGAACATGCCGATGATCGGCAGCGGCAGAATGGAAAAGAAAAGTCCGATGGCGAACCCGAGGGCGAGCCGGTGCGGCGTGCGCGTCCGTTTCAGGAGGATGACCAATACACGGAAACCGCGGGCTATGCCGTTGCGTCCCTTCTTTCTTCCTTCGTCACTCACGCTCGCGTACCGCCGCGATCAGTGCCTGTATCTTCCCATGGTCCTTCACCCCCGGCATTGATTCGACACCGCTCGACACATCGATGCCGTAGGGGTGAACGATGCGCATGGCCTCGGCTGCGTTATCCGCCGTGATGCCCCCGGCAAGGAAGAACCGTTCCGTCCGCCCGGCAAGAAGCGACCAGTCGAAGGGAACACCGCTCCCGCCCGGTCCCGCCGCTGAATCGAAGATAAGTTCATCATACCGTCGATATGCCGCCAGTGCGCCGAACGAAGCCTCATCGCGGATATGGAGCACACGGAGCACACGCGCCTCTATCTTCTGCGCCGTCGATTCGTTCTCGCCGCCGGAGAGCTGTACATATGAAAAGCCGCAGGCATGGACGAGCCGGTTCATAACGGCGATGTCCTCGTTCACGAAAAGCCCCGCGACCGGAACAATGGATGCGCGTACGATATCGCGCGCACGTTCCGCGGTAACGCGCCGCTTCGACGGTGCGAGCACTACGCCGATGATATCGACGCCCGCCTCACTGCAGTACTCGGCATCGCGCGGATCGGTGATGCCGCAGATCTTTATTTTCGTCCTTTGAGTTCCCATATCTTCGCCTTCACATCGGATGAACGCATGAGCGTCTCTCCGACAAGCACGCCATGCACACCGGCAGCGCGCACACGCGTGACATCGTCGTACGATGCGATACCGCTCTCGCTCACGATGCATCGCCCGCTCGGGACCTTCGGTGCGAGCGTTGTCGTCGTGGCAAGCGTCGTCCTGAAGTCGGTCAAGTCCCTGTTGTTTATCCCGATGATGAGGGCATCGGCAGCGAGCGCTCTGTCAAGCTCACGCTCCGTATGTATCTCCACGAGCGGCGTCATGGCAAGTTCCCTGCCGAGGGCGATGAATCGTGTAAGCGCCGCATCATCGAGTATTGCGGCGATAAGGAGGAACGAATCGGCACCGGCAGCGCATGCCTCGTATATCTGATAATCATCGATGATGAAGTCCTTGCGGAGTATCGGCAACGCGACCGCTGAACGCACCGCGGTCAAATGGTCCATACCGCCGAGAAAATGGTTCTCCTCGGTAAGCACGCTCACGGCATCCGCCCCCGCATCGCTGTACGCGCGGGCGATCGCGGCAGGGTCGAACGTATCGCTGAACACGCCCTTTGACGGCGAGGCTTTCTTCACCTCGGCGATGAGCACGATATCCGTACCGGAGAACATGTCCCGGAATCGGTCATGCGTCCTCACAGGGAGTAGAGCGCGTATCGCTGCGATCGTGCGCGTACGCTTGCGTTCGGCAAGTCCTGCTTTCGAATCCTCTACGATGCGCGAAAGGATGCCATGCACGAAGGGACTATCTCCCTTCGCGGGTGCGGGCGCGGAGCACGAAATCATAATCCGTACGCGGGAGCGAACCCTTGCTCATCTCGATTATCTGCGGATCGAAACGGTCGGAGAGATAGAGCATCCATTTCGCATGCTCGTTCTCATTGACGGCGATGTATATCTCATAGATCTCATAGTACGATTCGGCGAGCCCGCTCCGCACGGATGCCGGTATGCGCTCAAGACGCGTGCTCAAGAGATCGCGCGGGATGGTCGGTACGATTATCTTCGTGCCGGTAACGAGCACATCAGGGTTCTTTATCGTATCGACATTGAGCGCGTAGATGAACACCCAGTAGAAACCGTTGCCGCCGTAATTCCGTTTGGCTAAGTCCCAGAGAGAGTCGCGATAGCGCACGGTGTACGTCGTCGAACCGGTCTTTATCTCGTTCACGTACGCCTTCATCTTCTTCACCGTCTCGCGCTGGCGTTCCTGCACCGCCTCGTTCGTCGGCATGAGATTGCCCACCTCGGGCGCCGATGTTATGTTCGTTGCTGTCACCGCTGCCGGGGCCGTATTCGTCTCTTCCGTCGGCACGATCACCGTTTTTTTCGTCACGCTCTTGTCGCGGAACCATTGCGGGCCCGACGGCGGCTTGCCGTAGAACAGGATGAACGAAACGACGATGACGATAAGCCCGAGCGTGCTGAACAGGGGAATGAAATATACGCTCAGGTACGATCGCCGTTCGGGTACGGGACCGGAAATGATGGGTATCTCCCGCGGTATATCGCTTTTCTCTTCCTGGTGGGGATCTTTGTTCGTATCCATTGTTCTCCCGCTCTTGTTCTCGATTATCTCAGTGAGCATCTCGCTGTTCGGGTTGTCCACGGACGCCGGCCGTTTCCGCTCCGGGATATCGTCCATGCGTTCTTCTACCTTATCCTTCTGATCGTCCACGGTATGCCGTCCTTGACGCGTGCATTTGTCATACAGCGAATGGCCGGATTATACCACGCCATGGAAAATTCGCAACCGAAACGGAGGGAGTGAATGTTTTTACCTGCTTTGATCAGTTCTGTATCGAACCGCGGACCGCGGGTGATAATCGTACGTCCGGTCTGTTGCATGCGGCTATGACCGCGCCGTTCTTTACTTTGCGCCTATCGGTGCTATACTCGGCCGGTGGCGCCGATTCGATAATATGTCCAGTGATATAACCATAATCAACAAGAGCGCATACCGCATTGCGTGCGCTCCGTATCGAACGCTGCTGCGGAAGCTCCTTCGGGCGCTTTGCATCCGGAAGAGCGTCGGTCTTCTTTTCACCGACAATAAAGGCATACGCGTGTACAATCGCAACTTCCGCGGCAAGGACAAAGCGACCGATGTACTGTCATTCCCCGGGGAAGGCGGTCATCTCGGCGATATCATCATCTCGTATGAATGGGTCGTGCGCGAACGTCCGCCGCACCGCCGCACCGCCATCGAAGAGCTCATCGTCCATGCGGTGCTCCATCTGACCGGCGTACATCATACCTACACCGAACGCTCTCTTGCAGAGAATAGACGTGCCATGGATGCGCTTATGACGATGATCACCGCCGGCCGATAGCGGACCGCCGGGGAACGGTCACTCGACGGCGCGTGAAAAGATTATCTCGTAGGGATTCCTGCTCCACGCCCGCACATCCCTGCTCCCGCGCACCGTGCCGCGTATGGATATCATGCGTGCGTTCGTAAGAGCCGCTGCGCTCACGATGATGTCGGCGGAATTCGCCGGCGTATGCAGAGTCGCTGTCGCTTCATGCGCTTCGGAAAAAAGCACAACGGTCACGGCGATATCCATTGGCGCGCGTATCCGAATGCCGGCGTCCGCGGGCGATCGGGGTATGCGGAACATCTCCACATCGCGCGGGGCGTCGATCCTTCCGCTTATCAGCATGCCCTCGACGAGGGCTATCGCACGCGCTCTGCTGTCGTTCGGTTCATACGCATATCCCTGCGACAAGGCCTTTCCCGACACCCTGAGCTGATACGGGAATTTGCTCGACACCTGCCGCTCCGTACGGATGACGATGTATCGCCTCATCATGGCGGGGAGCAGTATCCCGGTGATCGATTTTCCCTCACCGCTTTCACCGCCGTCGGCAAGGAACAGCGTGCCATTATCATCCGCGATACAGAGCACGCCGATCACCCCGGGTACCGGCGAAAGTTCTATATCGATGGCGCTGTCGCTCTCTTTCCCGTCGATGGAATACCAGTCCTCTTCCGTATATGCGGGTTTTGATTCTGCACGCTCGACGTCCATGCTCGGCGCGTAATATCCGCTTACGATCGCCGGGAGCGTGAGCTCTTGCGCCCGCCCCGCGTCCCCATTATCCTCGCGCTCGCTTGACACCGAAATTCGTTTGCGCGAAAGTACCGCAGTGTATGCGGTCTCGCGTGTACTGCCCCCATAGGCGCGCTCCACGATGAGATAATACGACCCGTTCGAGAGATAGAGGTTCGGCACCGCCTCCGCCTGCCCCGGTATCATCGTTGCGATGCGCTTGAGCGTACGGCCGTTCTCGTCCTCGAGGGCAAGCGATATGCGCTCGCCCTGAACGGTCATCGACAGGAGCGTTTCCTCGTCCATGGCGATGCGGAAGAACGAACGCATGCCGTAGGCGATATTCCCGCGTATGGATGCATCGCTCGGAATGACTTCTGCTTTTTCACGCGTACCGCTCCCGCGCGGAGAGATGATAGTTCCGCAGGAGCATATCCCGAGAACGGCGAGCGTTATGTATAGAAAGCGCATCATAGATCGATACCTGGAATGGCGTGAGCGCCCTGCTCATAATGATGCTTTATCATGCGCATTTCAGTCGCGATATCGGCGCTGTCGATGAATGACGACGGAGCGCCGCGGCCGGTAAGTATGACATGCGTATCCCCGCGCAGGCGGGCGAATGACAGCACGGCTGCCTCATCGAGAAGCCCATGATGCACCGCATTGTTGACCTCATCGAGAACGATGAGCCGATACATGCCGGAGGAAAGGAGCTCGTGCGCTTTCAAAAGTCCCTGTTGGGCGGGTTGTGCCTGCTCCGCGCGCTGCTTTTCATCGGTGAAGAACCCGCTTCCCGCACGAATTATGGTGATATCGGGATAGTTCCGAACGATACCGCACTCGGCACTTTCCATTGTTCCCTTCATGAACTGTATCATCGCCGCACGGCCGCCGGAACAAAGCGTACGGATGACCGCACCGATGGCGGCGCTCGTCTTCCCCTTGCCCTCGCCCGTGTATACGATAAGCGCTCCTGCCATTTATTCAGAACACCATATATCGTTCAGGCAGTGCTTGTTGCCATTATCCGCACTGCCGCCGAGCATCCAGATACGGTCGCGGAACAGAGCGGCGGTGAACAGATACCGCGCCGGGAACGGTGTCTCTCCCGCGTTCTTCCATGATACGCCGTCGGACGATGTCCACACATCGTTCATCGTCCGCTTCCCGTCCGAACCGCCGATGAGGTATACCGTCGAGCCGAGAACGACGGAACACGCCCCAAAGCGGGGGGTGAACGCTCCCATGCTCACACGCGTCCATTGCTTCCCGTCCTTCGTTCTCCACACATCGTTCATCGCCTTTCTATCATCCCCGCGGCCTGCAGCGAGATACAGCGAATCACCCAGTACGAATGCGGTGTGCTCATTGCGCGCTGGAAATGGGGCGCCGGAATTGATAGATACCCAATTGCTGCCGTTGACCGAGCGAATGACGTCATTGGTGTTCTCTCGGAACGAGAACCCGCCGATGAGCCACAGCGCATCGGCGAACGGCACGATAGCGTGTCCTTCGCGCACCGTGAAGGCGGCCGCTCTCATGGATTGTGTCCAGTTCGTACCGTCGATCGATCTCCACACATCGTTCATCGAACCGTTGAACCCGCCGGAGTTCGCCTGAAAACCGCCGACTATCCAGAGCGCGTTGTGGAACGGCACCATCGCATGCCGGTTGCGGTCGAAATAGTTCGCACTCCCTGCGACCAGATGCCAGTTCGTACCGTCAGGGGACTGCCAGACATCGCGAAGCGTCGATGTTGTCGCCGGCTCATATCCGCCGGTAAGCCACAGCCGTCCGTTGAACACCGTAAGTGCATGACCGCTGCGCGCGGAGAACGGCCCCTGTCCCGGGCGGTAGACGGCGTTCCATTGCCTGCCGTCGAACATCCGTCCGGTCTTGCCGGGAACGCCCGATGACGACCCGAGCGATGCGCCAAGCGCTGTCACGATGCGCTTTACCGCTTCATCGGCTTTTTCTATCGATGCTATCTCTTCACGCGCTGCAGCGACGACACGCGAGGTCTCAACGTCGACCATGCCCGCGGATATGAAATATTTCGTGCCGAGTTTCATGAACGATCCATAGCACATCCGTTCAACGGAAAGAAGCTTCCCCGCCTTCACCGCGCAATCCGTTTCGGTGCAGCCGCTGGCCGCCAATTCATGTTCCTTCAGTATCGCCGCCATGTTCGCGCGGTCAAGGAGATCGAATTTCCCCGATACGACGAGTTCGCTGCGCATGAGCTCTTCGATGACCGCCGCGTCCGCGGTGCTTACCGGTCCCTTCACCGAGAACGTGAGCACGGCGATGCGTACCGGCCGTTCGGCATATGCCGTAAGCGCCAGAACGCTGACGACAAGCATGCTTGTGATGACCTTTCTCATGGCAACTCCCCCGGCAGCGATAGCGCGGTCAATAGGATATCTTGTCCGAAAGCTCGTTGACATCGTCGCTCTGATACGGGAAATGCTCCTTGAGCGCGGCTCCCACCATGGCCACTGCCTGAGCGATGCCGTCGGCGAATTCATTCCGCGAAAACCGCTCCTGCATGGCCTTCACCGCGGGCTCCCACAATCGCCCGGCCTTGGCATCGATGCCGCTGTCGCCGATGATGGCGAAGGCGCGGTCGTGAATGGCGAAATAGATGAGCACACCGTTGCGTTTTTCCGTGCGCGTCATGCCGATGCGTTCGAATGTCGCCGCCGCTTCGGCCATGATGTCTTCCGCAACGCGCCGGGCGATATGCACCCGTATCTCGCCGGATGTGCCGAACTCGGCCGATCTGATCGCATCGATGATGCGCTTCTTATCGCGTTTCGAGAAGAAGAAGAACGGAATCGATGAACGGACGATATTACCATTTGCCACTGGCGCCACCTCCCCCGAAACTCCCGCCGCCGCCGGAGAAGCCGCGGCCCCCGCCGCCGCCGCGCGCAAGAAGCGCATAGTAGGCAATCTGCAGCACCAGTTTGATGAAGAACAGGAGCGCACTGAAAAGCAGGAACCATTCGAGCAGCCCGTAGCGGCCGCTGTTCCCCGACTGCGATCGTTTGTACGTCATGAACCGCACGAGATCGATGATGAAGAGGAATACGATCACCGCGAGCACGATGAGCACGATCATCCGTACCTTCGGGTCATTGAGAAGCGATGAGACATCATCCGTGCCGCCCTCGGCCGTATACTCGCCCTCGGCCGCCTTCATGATCGCTTCGACGCCGTCCATCATCCCGCCGTCAAAATCGCCGGTACGGAATTTCGGAACGATCGCCGTGCGTATGATGGACGATGATACCGCATCGGTTATCGTTCCCTCAAGCCCGTAGCCGACCTCGATGCGCACGGAACGCTCGGCAACGGAGAACACGAGTATCACGCCATTGTCTTTTTTCGATTTGCCGATCTTCCATTTCTCGGCAAGCCGCATGCTCACATCCTCGAGCGATTCGCCCTCGAGCGACTTGAACGTGACGATGACTATCTCGGTACTTGTCCGCTCATCATATGATGCAAGCGACGCTTCGATACGCGAGCGCGCATCCGCGGACAGAAGTCCCGCATGATCGTTCACACGCCCGAGCGGCGATGTCGGCAGCGTGAACGGCTGGGCTGTCGCCGCGCAGATGGCGATGAGGAATACGCGCGCAAGGCGCATCGGCTTATGCCTTTACACTATTTCGAGAAATCGACTTTCGGCGCGGTCTTCGCACCCTCTTCTGCGGTGAAATACGCCTTTTCCTTGAACCCGAACATGTTGGCGAAGAATATTATCGGGAAACTTCTGCGCTTTGTGTTGTATGTCTGCGCAACTTCGTTGAAGCGCTTACGCTCCACGGCGATGCGGTTCTCGGTCCCTTCAAGCTGCGACTGGAGATTCATGAAGTTCTCGTTCGCCTTGAGGTTCGGATACTGCTCGACGACGACCATGAGCCGTGAGAGCGCGCTTGATATCGCACCCTGACTCGCCTGGAACTTCGCGAACATCTGCGGGTCGTTGACCACGCTCGGGTCCACCTTTATCTGCGAGGCTTTGCTCCGTTCCGCGATGACACCGATGAGCGTATCGCTTTCATGCTTCGCATATCCTTTGGTGGTCGCTACCAGGTTCGGGATAAGATCGAGGCGGCGCTGGTATACGTTCTCCACCTGCGCCCATGAGCTTTTCACGCTTTCATCGAGCGTAACGAGCGAATTGTATGTGCCGATAAGGCTTGCGATCGACCAGATGATGAAAAGTATGACGGCACCGATAATGCCGAATTTGATGATCTTGTTCTTGTCCATGTCATTCCTCCGCGTGATAGCCGCTTTCCGCGGCATGCAGGGGGATAATACCATGCCGATGGGAAAAAAGCAAAATCGGTTGATTGCCAGTATGGCAGAGAACAGCGGGTTGCAACCCGCTGTTCTTACATGACGATCGCTATACATTGCTTATCGAAATTCAGTTGACATACGAACCATATCTTTTATAATGCCCCCATCGAGGGAGTCTTCCATGAAAATAAAACGCGCGCTCTTGTCCGTTTCCGATAAAAAAGGGATCATCGAATTCGCCCGCGGACTTTCGTCTTGCGGCGTGGAACTTATCTCCACCGGCGGCACGAAGAAAGAGCTCATGGCGAACAATATCCCGGTGAAGGATATCAGCGAATTCACCGGATTCCCCGAGATACTCGACGGACGCGTCAAAACATTGCACCCGCTCGTGCACGGCGGACTTCTCGCCATACGCGACAGCAAGTCGCATCAGGAGCAGGTTGCAAAGAACAAGATAGAATATATCGATCTCGTTTGCGTCAATCTCTATCCGTTCGAAAAGACGGTGTCTGAAAAGAACGTCTCCAATGAAGAAGCGATAGAGAACATCGATATCGGCGGACCCACCATGCTCAGAAGCGCGGCGAAGAACTACCGCTTCGTCACCGTCGTCGTTGATGTGAACGATTATGACACCGTGCTCAAACAGATCAAGGACAGCGGCGACACCGATGAAGCGACGCGCTTTGAGCTCATGAAGAAAGTGTTCGCACACACCGCGCGTTACGATTCGCTCATCGCCAATCATTTCACCGGACAAGGGAAGGATTTCCCCGACGCGCTTAATCTCAATTTCAAGAAGATATATTCGCTGCGCTACGGCGAGAACCCGCATCAGAAGGCGGCGTGGTACAGCGACTACACGCCGTGCAGAGAAGCGTCCATCGTGAACGCGGAAAAGGTACAGGGGAAAGAGCTTTCGTACAACAACATCCTCGACGCGCAGGCATGTCTCGACATTCTCCGGGATTTCAGCAATGAGACATTCGCGGTCATCATCAAACATACCAATCCCTGCGGCGCATCATACGGCAGGAACGCCGAAGATGCGTTCCGCAAAGCGTTCTCCGTGGACCCGACGAGCGCGTTCGGCGGCATCATCGGACTTACGAAGGAAGTTGATGCAGCGACAGCACGGGCTATCAATGAGAATTTCGCCGAGATAGTGCTTGCACCTGCGGTATCCGATGAAGCGAAGAAGATACTTGCGGAGAAAAAGAACCTCCGCGTGCTTGTGTTCACGTCGCCGCTTGCCGACAAGCAGGCACAGTGGGAAGTGAAGCGCATATCCGGCGGTCTCCTTCTTCAGGAAAAAGACATCCCTCTCTACGACGAAAGCCAGTTCAAGATCGTCACAAAACGCGCACCCACCGATGCGGAAAAGAAAGCGCTTCTCTTCGCGTGGAAAATAGCCAAGCATGTGAAATCGAACGCCATAGTCTACGCGACGGAGGATATCATACTCGGCGTCGGCGCGGGCCAGATGAGCCGCGTTGACAGCGCGCGTATAGCGAAAGAAAAAGCCCAGCGTCCGCTCGCCGGATGCGCCATGGCGTCAGATGCGTTCTTCCCGTTCCGCGACTCGATAGACACCGCCGCGAAGGAAGGCGTAAAAGCCATCATTCAGCCGGGCGGGTCGGTCAAGGATGCGGAAGTGATCGCCGCCTGCGATGAATTCGGCATAGCGATGATATGCACGCAGATGCGGCATTTCAAGCATTAACACCAGCACCGACGTTCGGGGCAAGTCCGTCCGCGAATTCCTTGAACACCGGTAAAAATCGTTTATTGACCGAACAGAATTCGTAATATCCCGTACGTGAATAATGCGGGCAGCCGCCGTAGCAGTAATGACGCACCTCGCATGCCTCGCAGTTCTTTTTCATGTAATGCTGTTTCAGCTCACTGAACTTCCTGCTCTTGCTCGATTCGAATATCGATGAGAACTCGTCACGTGCAACATTCCCGAGAAGCCAGCGTTTCTCCGCGTAGAAGTCGCAGGGATATACATTGCCGTTCGCCTCGACGAGGAAATAACCGCCGCAGTTGGGTGCGAACTGGCAGCTTGACGGGCGCTGACCCAGTATCGCTTCGTACATATTGTCGAAGAGCCGTACCGACGGGCGCGGATCGGATATTTTCCAGCGCTCGAATATTACGCTGAGGAAACGATGATAATCATCGGCTCGCACGGAATGCGGGAGAACATCGCCCTTCTCATCAAGATCGAATATGGGGATGAACTGCATGAAATCGACCTTCGCTTCGGAACGCAGGAAATCGTAGATGCGCTCGGGATATTTCGCGGTGAGCGCATTGACCGTCGTAAGCACATTCGCCGGCACGCCGTTCTCGACGAGAAGTCGGAACCCGTTGTATGCGCGTTCGAACGAACCCTTGCCGGAACCATCCACACGGTTCGCATCGTGTATATCCGCGTCGCCGTCGATGGATACGCCGATGAGCGCGTTCATTTTCTTGAAAAGCGCCGCCCATTCCTCATTGATGAGCGTGCCGTTCGTCTGTATCGCCACGCTCACCGATGTGCGCGGCGGCAGGCGATGATTGAGCATTTCGATGAATCGTTCGTAAAAATCGATGCCGGCAAGGAGCGGTTCGCCGCCCTGGAACGCGAATATATACGGCGGGTGCGCCGCGGCGGCATAGTTCGTGATAAGCGCGTCGAGCGTCGCATCGCTCATGACCTCGGCTTTCCCGAGCTCGGCTTTATTGTCGTAGCAGTAAAAACAGTATTTGCATCGGAGATTGCAGAGGTAGGATACCGGTTTTATGAGGAGGGAGAACGGGCGTTTCATGGTATTTACCATACCAATATTCGGGGAAAAAACAAGGATATCGTGCCGGGCAAAGCGCTAGTGAACTACCTGAGGAAATCCATGAGCGTCGGCTGGAGCAGCTTCGCCGCCGTCTGCAGCGACGCCTTGTGCGCATATTCCCACATAGTGAAATTCACTATCTCGGAGGCGTAATCGACGTCCTCGTTCTTGCTCATCGCCTCGCTCACGAACACTTTCTGATCGGCGAGCCCCTTTGATGCATTATCGATATGCGATACCGCCGCGGAGAGCTTCGCCTGCGTATGGAGAATGTTCGACAACCCCGCATCGATGAGACCGAGCGAAGTCTTACCCACCTGCGCCTCATCGTTCCTGAGCAGGCTGTCGCGGAGGTACATGAGCGATTCGAACACGGATTTCCCGCCGACACCGGCGGACGGATGATAATTGTTCTCCGGGAAATTCGCCATACCCTCTCGTATGAGCCCCAGGTCCTGGAACACTCGCCCGCCCTCGATGTCCTGTATCATTATCTTGTGCGGCTCGAACGATTCGAGACGCAGCACTTTCGATCCGTCACGAAGCACGGCAATGCCGGCCTTCACGTTCGTGTTGGCGGCGTTTATCTTCTCCACAACGGCATCAATGTTGTCTCCGGCATGGAGGGATATCACCGTATCGTCGATCATTATCTTCGAATCCGCTGCGGCGACGAACGTTGAAGCATCCTTCCCGCTGATGAGCTCGCTGTTCGTGCCCCAGAACGCATAATTGCCGGGAATCGAGGCATTGATGTATTGGTTCTCTTCTATTTCACGCTTCTTTCCCGAACCGCCGCCTTCGTAATTGACGCCGACCATTATCTGTTTTCCCATCGATTCGTTCCATTGATAGAACGTACGGAACGGGTCCGTCGTCGACTTGGTGCCGCCGAATATGAATTCGTCCTTATGTTTCGTCATGGAAAGTTCGTAAGCGCGCTCAAGGAGCTCGTTCACCTCGGTCGCTATCGTTACGCGGTCTTCCTTGGCGAGCGTACCGTTCGCACCCATGACGGCGAGTTCCCTCGAACGCTGGAGCACCTGTGTCATGGAGGAAAGCGCCCCGTCGGCCACATCGAGCATGCCCTTGGCATCGTCGATATTCTTCGAGAACTGGTCTATCGAAGATATGCGGGTACGGTAGAATATGCTGTTCACCGCGCTGTACACGTCCTGATGCGGGTACTGCACACGCTGCCCCGTGGAAAGCCGCCGCTGCGATTGTTCCATCTCGACGAAATTGCGCCGGATGGCGGAGACATTCCCGTTCACGAGCGATTGTTCGGTTATGCGTATCATGGCGTACCTTCATTTTTTATCGTGCGGTCACGATAGACTTCTGCCTTCATTATCGGCAGGAATGGGAATGCGTTTACAACATTATTTCAGGCTGCGGGGGATGCATACTGCCATGCGGCTCCGCGGCATCCGCCTGTCATCTCCGCGGGCTCGGGTCGTGCAGGACAAGACGATTGCGTTCTGTCAGGCGTATATCGCTTTTTCCGACCTTATCGATGGTCCCTTTCAGATGCCGTGTCAGTTCATCCAGATAAATGCGGAAAAATATATCGGAAAAGACCGATGTCCGGTCCAGGCAGAGCGTAACGATATTGCTCCGGTCATCGAACATATCGGCAAAAATATAGAATTTCTTGTTCTCAACTTCCTTTTCGTTCAGATATATCTCGTAGCTTTCTTCCATGATGGCCGTATTGAATATGAACGCCAGCAGAAGATAGAGAAAATGGGGGGCCGTACGTTCCGAAAGATACTCCTCTTCCGAGCGCTTGACCGATATTTCAGTGAAATCGTTCTCCGATAGCATCGTCTTTTCCGATACGGCATTTTCGTAGCATACATTGTTCTTCGCGCTCCCGTTCATGCAGAGCGTCCCCATCAGATTGGAGAAACAACGGTTCGTGACATGGTCGATGAATTTTCCGGATCGGATATTCCCTCCGATGATGAACCGGAAAAGCGTTGACAGATCGAGGCGTGTGTGTTTGATACACATGTCCGCTATCGCCGCGGCGCGAAGCTCGTTCAACACATTCCGATATTCAAGATACGCCGCTTTGTATTCTTCAAGTACTCCGTCGGACAGCGCTCCTTTTTTTGCGGCATACAGCAATTCCGGGAATTTTCCGAGTCTTCGCGTATTGACCTTCGGGGTCTTAAGCACGCCGGCGATAATGCTCAGCCTTGTAGCCGTAAGGTCCCTCAGGTATGATTCAAATCTGCTCATGTACCCTCCGCGGATCTTCGTCAGAATTTCTTATACTCCGCATCCTCGGCGGCGTCCGCACTCTTCATATCGATCTGGAACCCGCCGCTTTTTTTCTGCATCGCCCCCGCTTCCCTGACACGTACCTGCGCGGGCATTTTCTTTACCGCATCGCTGTTCCCTGCGGGCGGCGGCGCATGATGTTCCAGTACCGCTTGTTCTTTCCTGCCGGTCAATATCTGCTTCCCGTACTGTGCACTGTGCCGCTCCTGCGCGTGCGAATTCTCCACTCGGAAATATCCTATCGCTTCCATAAGCTGCCCCGCCTGCGCGGACAGTTCCTCGGCTGTTGACGCCACCTCTTCGGAGCTCGAGGCGGTATTCTGGGCTGACTGGCTCACGTTCTGCACCGCCGACGACACCTGCTGCACCGCCCCGCTTATCTGCTGCGCGGATGCGCTTATCTGCTGCACGACCGTGTTCACCTGCTGAACGGACATATTGATCTGTTTTGCACCATTGCTCTGCTCGGCGCTTGCCGCGCTTATCTCGGCGACCAATTCCGCCGTCCGCTGAATATCCGGAACAAGTTTCACGAGGAGTTCTCCGGCATGCTGTGAAACCTCGACGCTTGATTTCGACAGCTGTTCGATCTCAGCGGCGGCACGCTGACTTCTGTCTGCGAGCTTCTGCACTTCGCTCGCGACCACAGCGAACCCCTTCCCGTGCTCGCCCGCACGAGCCGCCTCTATCGATGCATTGAGCGAAAGAAGATTGGTCTGACGCGCAATCTCCTGGATTATCTTTACCTTGTCCGATATCTCCTTCATGGAGCGCACCGTGGAATTCACCGCATCACCGCCCGCTTTCGCATCGGCGGCGGCTTTCTTTGCGATGGACTCGGTCTGGCTGGCATTGTCCGCGTTCTGCGCTATCGTCGATGACATCTCCTCGATCGACGATGTCGTTTCTTCGATCGACGACGACACTTCCTCCACGCTGGATGACATTTCCTCGATCGTGGACGCGACCTCCTCCATTGAAGACGATACCTCTTCAACGCTTGCTGCCTGTCCCCCCGCCCCCTGCGAAAGCACGACGGACGAACTTGAAAGCTGTTCACTGCCGGTCGCCATATTCGCGGACGCGGCGGAAACAGACTCCACAACAGTGCGTAGCTTCTCGATCATATCCCTGAACGCGATCGACAGGAGGCCTATTTCGTCCGCACGCCGGAGCATGGCTTCGTCGACCATCACCGTCAGGTTGCCTTGCGCGATCTCATGTGCGAACGCCGCCCCTTTCCGTAACGGTGCTGCAATGCTGCGCGTCAAGAGCACCGCAAAGGCTATGCCGATGAGGATCGCGAGAATACTCCCGCTGTTGCCCGCGACCTGTATCAGCGAGGTCTTCGCTTGTTTCTCGGTTTCCATCGCGGCGGCGTACTCGTCGGCTGCCGTCCGTGTATCATTGAGGATACGCCGAACATCCTGAAGATGCGCCTGCGTCTGCGCAAGGTACACAGCGCGTGCTTCCTGTTCTTCTCCGCTCTTCCGCAATTCCGCTATCCGCTGTGCGGTCTCATGCAGTTTTGTGTGCGGCGATTCTATCTCTCTGAAAAGCGGCGCAAGTCGAGAGCTCATGGCCTCGGTTTTCGTGCGCTTTTCGCTGTAGTACCATTTCCCGAACGCACACTGCGACGGATCAATCTGCACGGTGATCGTCTTCTGCTTCCTGTCCATCAGGTCCCTGTTCAATTGCAGCGTCCAATTCAGGTGATCACGTTCGCGCTGCAGCATTTCGCTCGACAGCTGTTTCGCATCGGTCGCTTTTTTATCCGCATCGACGATCATGCGGATCGAAATGAATGTCCCTGTGGTAATGCCCGTCATGAGCAGGAGCACGGTGCCGAAACCGGACGCAAGTTTTTTCCCAATGGTAAGTTTCATCGTGTCCTCCCTGCGAGTGCAGCATTCGTGTGCCTATGGATGGAATACATTATCACTCCTTCACCTCGTCATCCCGTGCGGGTTTCGCATCATGCCCCGCGGCTTTTTTCCCGAGCTCAAGCTCAATGAAACATTTGCTGCAGACGAGCCTGAATCGATCGTTTTTCGCCGTCACGTCATACAGGCGTGTCGTCGATCTCTCGCACCGGTCACATGCCTGGTCCATTCCGAACCCCTTCGGCGTTGTCCATCCATACCTGCACAGCATTTCGCCGCTCCATCAGCATTAAAAGAACCGTACAGAGCGTGCAAGTACCGTGCCACGGAACACGTGCGTTTTCGGTCAAAATTTGATGCATGGAGATCAGGCAGCAAGGAGAAGTTTGCACTGCTGCAAAGGGTTTTTCAAATTTGCAAAAGAGCGGCGCCCGAGATGGGCATGCGCTGCTATTTGTATTCGATGCCGTATCTATGGATCTTTCTGCTGAGCGTCGAATCGCTGAGGCCAAGGAGCCTTGCCGCGCCACCTTGATTCCCTTCCGTTCTCCTCAGTGCGCGTATGATCGCATTCTTTTCCACGGCTTCCAGGTCAAACACATCGTCCGCGGGGTGTTCATTGCGCAAAGGCGATGGTCCCTCGCCGGCAGAGAAATAGGCATCGGTAATCGATGTTCCATCGCAGAGTATCATCGCGCGTTCCACCATGTTCCTCAATTCGCGAATGTTCCCGGGGAATGAGTACCGTGCGAGAAGATCGTATGCCGACCGCTCTATCACGGGTACGGCGCGCTTCAGCTGCATCGCATAATGTGCGGCAAAATGGTCCACCAGTAAAGGGATGTCTTCCGGGCGTTCACGCAGCGGCGGTACGGTTATCACGAATGCATTGAGCCGATAGTACAGGTCCTGCCGGAACGATCCCTCGGCGATAGCCTTTCGGACATCCTTGTTCGTTGCGGAAACCACGCGAACATCGACTGCAATATCCTTCTGTTCCCCGACGCGTCGTATGACGCGGTTCTCAAGCGCACGCAGGAGCTTTGCCTGCGCCTCGAGCGGCATATCGCCGATCTCATCAAGGAACAGTGTGCCGCCGTCCGCCGCCTCAAAGCACCCGATCCTGTCCTCGATAGCCCCGGTGAACGAACCTTTCTTATGGCCGAACAATTCGCTTTCGATAAGACCCAATGGTATCGCCGAGCAGTTCAATGTATGGAACGCACCGGCACGGCGATCGCTCGCTGAATGCATGGCCCTCGCGACAAGTTCTTTTCCCGTGCCGCTCTCGCCGGTGATCATGACCGCGGCGCCGGGGGCGGATGCCGCTTTCACCGCCAGGTCAACGACGGCGCGGATCGACGCGCTTTCGCCCACGATGTCCCCCACCGTGCGGTCAAAGATGGCGGCAAGCATGTTCCGTTCCCGCGTCATGCGCTCAGCCCTGCTCTTCACCGAAATATATGCGCGTGTGCGCATGAGCGCCGCTTCAATGTCCTCGCTCATGAGCGGCTTGTGGAAAAAATCGAATGCGCCGTGACGCAATGCCTCAAGCACGGTCGTACTGTCGCCGTGTCCGGTGATCATGATGGATTCGATGCCGGGGAATTCCTCTCTGATGCGATCGAGCACGGCGAAGCCGTTCATTTCTGGAAGTTTGATGTCGATGACCACCACGTCGACCTTTCGCTCGTGCATGAGGGCGAACGCTTCCGACGGAAGTCCGACATCGAGCACCGCATGGCCGCGCGTGCGCAGAAAGTCGGAAAGCTCCCGCCGTATCTCCGCTTCATCGTCAATGACGAGTATCGTCAATGTAACCATGGACAGCCTCCGCCCCCTGTTTGGGGAGAATGATGATGAACGTCGTTCCTGCACCGACCTCGCTCGTCGCGGTGATCTCGCCGTTCATGTCGCGGATTATCGCGTAGCATATGGACAACCCCAGCCCCGTTCCGCGCGATACCGGTTTCGTCGTAAAGAACGGCTCAAATATCCTTCCCAATACCGCTGCGCTCATGCCGCATCCATTGTCATTCATTTCGGCATAGATGTGATTCTTCGTTTCACCGGTCCTGATCTGTATCGTTCCGCGATATGCTGCATCTGCTGACGCTCGTTTTTCATCGATCGCATATTTCGCGTTGGAGAGCAGGTTGATGATGACCTGTTCAAAACGAAAACTGTTCCCCATCGCCGTCGGGACGGTGCAGCCGAGATCGGTACTGACGTCGATCTCATGCTCGCGATACTGCGCAGAGAACAATGCACGGGCGTTCTCTATGGCCTCATGCACGCTGAACGTTGTACCCCGTAACTCTTCATCGCGGGAGAACGCGCGCACGTGGTCTATGAGGGTGCGTATCCTCGCGACCGCATGCCGAACGGCGATAAGCTTCTCGCGCACCCTGGGCAGATCGGGGTGACGGTCATCGGCACCATACTCAGCGTTCGCCGACGCGAGCGATATGACGGTCAACGGCTGATTGATCTCATGTGCAAGTCCCGCGGCCATCTCGCCGAGCGACATGAGCTTATCGGACTGTATGAGCATCTGCTCGTGCTGCCGGCGCATCTGTTCGGCCGATTCAACTTCGGTGATGTCCAGTGCTATGCCGCGTATGCCGACGGGGGTGCTGTCGTTCCTGACGATCGTTGCCTGTATCCGCACCCGCCGGGGCGCACCGTCTTTTCGCACTATCGAATAATCATTCGTTGTATCCGTAACAGCCCCCGACACGATACGGCCGACGCGTTCCCTCGCTTTCTCGATCTCCTCCGGTGCGAGCATCGTGAATATCGACAGCCCATTCGCCACATCGTCGGGGTCGTAGCCGAAGAGCGAGTACCCCGCCGGATTTGCATACGTAACATTCCCCCGAATATCCGTTTCAAAGATCGTAACGGGCAGGGTTTCCACAAGCTCGCGATAGCGTTCGCGGCTTTGCTCAAGCAGATCGGCGACCTGTTTCTGCTCATCCTGTCTGCTGTCGTACTCCGCGATCCTGCGTTCCAGCACCAACGCGGCCATATTCACGAGCGACTCGATGAATGACGATTTTTCCGGCGTTCGTCCTTGGCAGAAGATGAACGAAACGCTGCCATACACATTATTACCCGAGAACAATCCCATTCCCCATACGCCGGTGATGCCGAGCATTGCTTCAGCTGCAGCACATACCGATCTGTTCACTTTCCCTTTCATCAATATGCCGATGCCGCCTTCTACCTTTTCGATATGGCGCCGGAATAATTCCGGATCCGGCATTGTATCGGCAGGAATGCTTCCGAATCGGACCTTAAGCGGATCGCTTCGAAGTCTGCCCATGATGCTCTTCATACGATCGCCCAAGCCGAGCACCGCACGGGGTTGGTTCATCCCGCTTACCGGGTCATAGATACCGACGACAAGATAATCCGCCCCGGATTCGCGCTTCACGATCTCTCCGAGATAGTCGCATATCGATTCGACACCGGGGGCTGCAAGGAGCTCCGCGACTATTTTCGCATAGTTATCGAACGATGCAGCCATGATGCACCGGAACAGATCTCATGCCCGTCAGTATAGGCCAGTGTACAACATTTGTCAAAACGGATCGGCGTACAACAGGTATCGTTACTTCTTCTCGGTACACAGCGCAATGAGGTCATCCACGTTCGCGGTGGCAAGGCATTCCACCGTATCGGCAGCGCCGTAGTATATCTTCACCTCGCCGCTCTCTTCCAGTATCATGCCGCCGGGGAAAATGACATCATTGCGGTAGCCGCCGCTCGTTTCATACGCCGCTTCCGGCGCTATGAGCGGCTGTTTGGACATACCGATAACCTTCGACGGATCGTTGAGATCAAGGAGCATGATGCCCGCGGTGTATCGCTTCGTCCATGTCTTCTCCCAGCCGTTCTTCCCGCGGTTCGTATCGTCGCGGTCGACGGCGTGGAAGCAGGTGGGCCATCCCTTGTTCGTTCTCACCGGCGGGGAGGCGGGGCCTATCTTGTCATCGGCGAAGGGAACGTTCTCCACGGCAAGCACGAGTTCGCTGTCGCCCCAGTAGCGCATATCAGGCGATGCGGAAAGCCAGGTGTCGAAGCGGTCCTTGCCGCCGCGGCTATACACGGGGAACGGGCGCTCAAGGCGCACATATTTCCCGCCGATCTTTTCAGGGAAGAGCACCATATTGCGGTTGTCCGGCGTCGTGAGATGGAGTATCTCGAATTTATCGAAGTCGTCGGTAACGGCGATGCCTGCGCGGAGTCCATGTTTCGTGTTCGTGGCGAAGCACATATACACACGCCCGTCGATGACGGTAAGCCGCGGATCGTAGGCGTGGGTTATCTCTCCCTTAAGATCATCGATGGCAAAACAGGGCTTCGGTGCGACCTTCCAATCGATGCCGTTGTCGCTGTATGCGAGCCCGATATTCGTTCGCAATGGCGGCCAATCCTTGCGCTTGCCGGTGAAGAAGTCGTTCACATCCTTTTCGGTGGCGCCGAAATCGTTCCTGAACACCATCACATATTTTCCCTGATACTTCACGATGCCGGCATTGAATACGAGCTCGGAATCGTAGGGAACATCCTTTTTCGTAAGAACGGGATTCTTCGCGCATCGCTTGATGATGCTGCTTGAAGTGAGTTTTTGTACCATGGTCATATCCTTATCGTTATCGTTTTGCGGAGCACAATCGCAGAAGGTCGTCAACATGCGCGGTGGCGAGGCAGGTCACCGTGTCCGCGGCACCGTAGTATATCTTCACTTCGCCCGAGTCTTCCAGTATCATCCCGCCGGGGAAAATGACATTATTGCGAAGCCCGCCGGAGATCTCGTAGGACACCTCCGGCGCGATGAGCGGCTCCTTGGACATGCCTATCACCTTCGAGGGATCGGCAAGATCGAGGAGCATGATGCCGGCGGTGTAGCGCTTCGTCCATTTTTTTTCCCAGCCGTTCTTGCCGCGGTGTTCATCGTCACGGTCCACCGCGTGGAAAGCGGTGAGCCACCCTTTTTTTGTCTTCACCGGCGGTGCGGCGGGGCCGATCTTGTCGTTCGAATACGGCACATCCTCGACGGCGAGCACAAGGTCAGAATCGCCCCAGTAGCGGCAGTCGGGGGAACGGGACATCCATATATCGAATCGGTCCTTCCCGCCGCGGCTGTACACGGGGAACGGGCGCTCAAGGCGCACGAATTTTCCGCCGATCTTTTCGGGGAACATCACCATATTGCGGTTGTCCGGCACTGTCAGGTGGAGCACTTCGAATTTCTCAAAGTCATCGGTAACGGCGATGCCCGCACGCAGTCCGTGTTTTGTATCGGTAGCGAAACACATGTACACGCGCCCATCGAGAACGGTGATACGCGGGTCATACGCTTTTATCACTTCATCATCGTGCATGTCAAAGCAGGGCTTTTTCTGCACGTCCCATGTTACGCCGTCATTGCTGAACGCAAGACCGATGTTCGACCGAAGCGACGGCCACGTACTGCGGCGGCCGGCATTGAGATCGTCGAAATCCTTCTCGCTTGCGCCGTAATCGTTCCGGAACGTCATCACATATTTTCCCTGCCATTTGATGACGCCGACATTGTATGTCAGCTCCGATTCGTAGGGCACGTTCCTGCTCGTCAGTACCGGATTGGAGGGGCTCCTCACGATGCAGCGCGCGGTCGTTATATCGTTCATGCGTTCTCCTTACTTCATGTGTGACAGTAAGGTAATTGTATATCGCGCCGGGGGCTTTGTAAAATATATTTGCTGCTTTGCATTTTTTGCTGCAATTTACCCCTAACCCCGCGCTATCGCGCCGCCCCTTCCCCTTGTACACAGGGGGAAGGGGGGGCGGGATAGCGCGGGGTTAGGGGTAATACTTAGGTCACCGCGGATCTCTCCGGAATTCCCCCGGCGCCTTGCCGGTGAATGCCTTGAACGCACGGTTGAAATTGCTGATATCGCTGAAGCCCGCGGCAAAGCAGATGTCGGATATCGGCGTTGTCGTCTCTGCAAGGAGCTTTCGCGCCCTGGCGAGCCGCTTAACGGTAAGATAGTCCTTTATCGAGCGTCCGGTCGCGCGTTTGAACACCGTGTTCGCATGCGAAGCGGATATCGAGAACTGCTTGAGCATTGCTGCGATGCGCAGATCCGTGGTATAGTTCGCATCCAGATAGGCGAGTATCGAGGTTATGAGCGGCTGCGCCGTTTCGCTTACCCGTATGCCGCGGCGCGACGCATACGTCTCGTACGAACGGTATATCATCGTCAGCACCGCAGAAAAGAGCGATACCACCGTACGCTCCCAATGCGCCTTCTGTCCTTCGTATTCGCTCACGAGCGCCGAGGAGACGGCGAACACGTCCGCACGAACGCTCTTCTCGAGCGGCAGTTTCGCGCGGAACTCCGGAAGGCGGCTTATGAACGGCAGGAGGAGCCGTGCGCTGAAATCATCCTCGAGCAGTGACCGTCCGAATTTTATCGAGCGGACGCCGAGCGATGGACCCGGTATGAGCGCATGTCCCTCGAACTGATTGCCGAGCACGATATCACCCGTGCTCACCGGGTTTTTTCCTGTGCGCGTCTCGTTCGTACCGCTCCCGTCAAGGATCATATCTATCTCGAAGAATTCATGCGCATGCATATCGATAGTGCTTTCAATACGGCTGTCGCGTATGAAAAAGGGGAAGCGCTCGTACACGGGAAGAAGCTCCGTGCGCTCGCCCATCATGGCGGCTATCCGTTTGCGTATCATTTTTTCGTTTCGCCGTCCCTGAGATAGCCCTGCTCTTTGAGGAATTCGATAAGCTCTTCACGCGTGATGATGTTCTCAGCTACGCAGAGCTCGCCTATCATCATATTTCGTGCACGCGCCTTCTCGAGCAGCATCTGCATCTGCGTTTCCGTAACGATGTGCTTGCTGACGAGCAATTCCCCGAACAACATAGTCTACTCCTGGCGTACCGGCAGCGTTATCGTGAACTCGGTGAATCGCCCCTCCTCGCTCACCACATCGATGTCCCCGCCCATGCTCTTGATGATGCCGTAGGCGATGGAAAGCCCCAGTCCGGTGCCGTCACCGACGGGCTTCGTCGTGTAGAACGGCGTAAAAAGATTGCGTTTCACTCCCTCGGGAATGCCCGCACCATTATCGCGTATCTGCATAATCGCCTTCCGGCCGTTCGAATACGTACGTATCGATATCTCGGCGCCTTCCGGCTTGACAGCGCATGTCTCGACCGCATATCGCGCGTTCGTTACGATATTGAGCACCACCTGTTCGAAGCGATACAGATCGCCCGTGACGGTCGGCATCGCTTCATCGAGCGATTCGATGACACGTATCGTATGCCCTTTGAGCTGCGTGCCTATCATGCCGAGTACATTGCGCACGGCGGTGTTCATGGAGAACGTACCGGTGTCGTCATGCTTCTCGCGAGCGAACGTGCGGACCTCGTCGACGATCTTCGTGATGCGCGATACATATTCTTTCATGGAAGCGACCTTGACCGCCGTGTACGCCCCGTCGCCGGCCTTCAGCGCAAGGATGTCGAGCGCCATCGATATGGCCATGAGCGGCTGGTTGATCTCATGCACGATGCCGGTGGCGAGCACGCCGAGGGACTGAAGCTTATCCGCCTGCATGAGCGCCTCTTCGTGCTTTTTCACCGACTCCATCGCCTCAAAGCGTTCGACTATCTTCCACGCGCTGTCCATGAGATGCGACAGCATTTGCACATCGGAATCGCTGTAGCCGCTCTTCTTGTTCCCCACACCGGCGACCGCGACTATCTTCTCGCCGGAAAATATCGGCACGCTCATGAACGTATCAAGATGCACATGCCCTTGCGGGTATCCCTTCCTGAGCGGATTGGGCCTGGAAAAATCATTATCAATGACGGCCTTTCGCTGCCGCACCGCCTCTCCCCAAATACCGGTCTTATCGAGCTGATACACCGTCTGCGGTTCCATTATCCTGCATTCTTTCATCACATCGCGTGACCAGCTGTTGAGCGTGAACTCCTTCTTTTCCTCATCGTAGTGATAAATGTATCCGATGGTACTGCCGGAAAGCGCTACCGATTCGGTAAGCGTGAAATCGAGTATCTCCTGCACGCTTTTCGCGCGGAACTGCGATATTTTCCAGAGGCATTGCAGCATGGTCTCGTTCTCGCGAAGCGATCGCTCCGCGTTGCGCTGGGTAAGCGCTATCGCCAACGAATCAGCCATGCGTTCGAGCATGCCGATGAAAACTTCAGAAAAACGGTCCCGTCGGTGATCGTTGATCTGTATCAAACCGAGCGTTCCCTTCCCATACCTGAGCGGGATGAGCGCCACCGATTCGTAGCCCTCGGCGTTGCAGCGGTTACGCGTACGCGCTTGTCGGTCCGCCTCGGTGGTCGATGCAAGGAGCTCCGTCGTGCAATTGCTCCAAAAACTCCCGTGCTCCGTAAAGAACGGCTTTGACGGATCGAAACGCCCCGCAAGAATATTCCCGCACATACAGTCGAGCACGGGATTACCGATGTCATCGCGTTTTACCTGTCCGCTGAGGTCGCGTTCGCAGAGCGTATTCTCCATGGCGACGAATTCGGCGGGAAAACCGCGCGTTTCAAAGTAGGGATAATCATCGCCGTCCTTAAGGCGTATGCCGACCGCTTCGCACCCCGACCATTCCTTGAGATAGCCGGTCACCGCCTGTATGAGCTCATGCGAATTATTACGCGAATTGATCAGGCGCAGTATCTCTATGGTCGCTTCGCGCTCGCTGTCCATGCGCTTTTTCTCGGTAATATCCTGGAACATGACGGCGAAGGTACCGCGCTTTGGACTGTACGCCCGCACTTCGTAATATTTCCCTATTTCCGCGGCGTAATTCTCAAACTGCATCGGCTCGCCGGAAAGCGCTACGCGTCCGTAATTTTCTATCCACACCGATTCGGTGCCGGGCATGACCTCGAGCACGGTTTTACCGATAATGCTGTCACGCGGAAAGCCGGTCAATCGCTCAAAGGCTTCGTTCACTGCGAGAAAGCGGTAATCAACCGGCTTTCCGTCCGCATCGCAGATGATCTCATGGTAGGCGAACGCGGATATCATCTCGGAAAAAAGTTTGCGGTACTGTGCCTCGCTTTTCGCCACCGCTTCACGCATGGCGTATTCATCTGTTACATCGCGGAACACAAGCACGGTGCCGATGATTTTTCCTTCACCGTCACGAATGGGCGCCGCACTGTCGGCTATCTGACGCTCCGTGCCGTCTTTCGCAATAAGCGCCGTATGATTGGCAAGACCGACCACAATACCCTCTTTGAGCACACGTGCAACGGGGTTTTCAGCGATATCCCGCGTCTGCGCATTGATGATAGGGAATACCTCGCCAAGCGGTTTTTCGAATGCTTCCCGTGTTTCCCAGCCGGTGAGCTTTTCAGCAACGCTGTTAGGCGCAATGACATTCCCTTTATCATCCGTCGAGATAACGCCGTCGCCGATGGAACGAAGCGTGGCCGCAAGGCGGTTCTCGCTCTCCTCGAGCTTTCTCCCGACACGGCGGGATATCACGACGGAAACAAATACGAGAAGTGCTATGGCGAGAAGCGTCATTATCGAATTGACAATAACGCCTGCCTGCTTTGCCATCTTTATCGTTATCGCTGACTCATGCCAGCCGATAAAAAGAACGACGATGGTGATCGCGGGAACGAGATAGCGTATGAGAGAAGCGAACACCGTCTGCCCGGTGAGTATGCGCGCGAAGAGCGCATCGGGCTTTGCCATGAGCACGGCAAATGCAGCCATAATGAAAACAGAGGCGCTCACGAACGGCACGGGTATGATGCTGCCGCCGTAGAGAAACGGCGCACCGTACCAGTAGCCTGTCGTTATTATGCAGGCGGCGATCATCGCAAGGAGCGCCGCGGTATCGACAATGCGCCGGGTACGATAGGACAGCGACTCGAGAAGGACAGCGAGTGCTATGAGAGCAACGATGCCAATGCCGATAGGCGACATGTGTCCGATGGGGATGCCGAACATGAAATTCCCCTGCAGTACCATTCGCCGATACGCATCGGCTGCACCGTAGAGGAACACGGTCTGCACGATAAGGACAGCAATGACTATGACGGCGAGTACCGCCGCCGTTTTCTTCATGGCGCGGTCCTTCGAACGCATGAACACGAGCGCCGGCGACAGAAGCAGGCAGAGCACGGCCGCTACCGGGGGCATGGGGATGGAATTCTGCATGAGCGTAAACGCAGCCGGAACGTTCATTATCCATGACAAGAGCACCGCGAGAGAGATGCCGGCGATGAGAACGGACGCGGCAGGTGTGCTGTATCGTACGAAGAATCCCTTGAGTTTCATGCGAATGATTATACTCTGCACAGTTATGGAATGCAATCTGAAAAAGGCGGCGGGCTTTCAACCTTTCCGATATACCGTCGGTGCCACGGGGATGAGACTGCCATGCATGCCGAATATCGATTCCGAATGACCAATGAAAAGATACCCGATATCGGAGAGGAGCGATGCCAGCTTGTCGATTATCCTTTTCTGCGTTTCTTTCTCAAAGTAGATAAGGACATTGCGGAAGAATATCACGTCGAATGGGCCGGGCACATCGTAGACATCGTCCATGAAATTAAGCACCTTGAAGCGTATGTGCGCGCGCAGCTCCGGCACGACACGCACGAGGTCCTCTTTATCGCCGCGGCCGCGTAAAAGATATCGCTCACGAAGTGCCGGCGGTATGGGATCGATAAGCCGCCCATGATAGACGCCGCGTATGCCCTTCGCGAGCGTGTGTGCGGACACGTCCGTACCGAGTATCGAATAGTCGATGCTCCGGCTCGTGCGTTCATATTCGGCGACCGTCATCGCGATGGTATACGGCTCCTCGCCGCTCGAACAGCCCGCGCTCCAGAGCGTCAGCGGCCGCGAAGTGCCTGCACCGGAGGCGGTGAGCACGGGTAATCCTGAAGCGGTAAGATAATCGAAATGCTTGCGCTCGCGGAAGAAATCCGTCTTATGCGTCGATACGAGATCGCTGAAATGGATGTACTCATCATTCATTCCCTCGCCCATGAGATATTCGTAATACTCATCGAAGGAATCGAGCGAAAGCGCCCGTATGCGCCTGGAAAGCCTTCCCTCAAGCAGGGAACGTTTGCTCGGAGGCATTTTGATTCCGAAATTACTTTCGATGTACGATGAGAAGCGCGAAAGCACATCCTCGCTCATGGAGAATGTATACGGTTTCATTGCAACGAGTTCCATGCATCCCTCCTTACTGCGTATCGCATATGACAGCTGAACGCCGCCTTCGCTCAGAGTTTGAACGTACCCGTATACCAGACATTGACACCGAGGGAAAGCGTACCCGACGTAACATTATTACAGGGAACACCGACGCATATCTGATGCGCATTTTCCGAAAAACATAAACAGGCCCCGGGAATGACAGCAAGCGAAAACGTATTCACTCCGAACGTAAAGCAAGGATTGACCTCGACGAATAGATGCACGGCATTCTTGATCATCTTCCATACCGGAGCGATGATGGCCGATATCGAAGTGTTCGCCGGTGTCGATAACGGTACGATCACTATGCCGTTGAGCTCAAAGGCATAGGCATCGTTCTCAATGAAGAAATGGTACTGAGGCGCGAACCGGAACCTTACCCCCCCGGCGGCCGAATAGTCAAGGAATACCTGCAATGCTGCGATATTATTCCCGCCGAAATCGAATCGCGGCATGATCCATGAACCGGTATAGCCGAATACCGGTGCGTACGCAAGTGTGGCAAAGTTGACAAAGAGATCGATATTCTGGGTAAATCCGTATGCGGCGATATAATCTGACAATGCGCCGAACGCCGGGATCATCGGTACATATACGGTTGGAACTATCGCCAGTGTCCTCTCGCCGGTCATGCCGTTATAGGCGCTGAACGAACAACCGTACGCCGGCATGTCGGTGAGCATGAAGCATATACCCAGCAAGACGGTAAGTTGAACGGGTTTTTTCATATTTATACTCCTTGAGCTTCCTTGAGATCTGCACTCTCGTACACCTCATCGCCGGGGCGGACAGCGGGGAAACCGTCCGCCCCGTAAAAAAGATGGGAGCGGGAAAGCACATCAAAACGCACCCTTATCCCGTGCGCGAGTCGCCCTCCGGGCTCGCGCAGCACTGCGGCATCCGTGCCGCACGCCCGGCCCATTTCCCCGCGTGGCGGCTTTGGCCATCCGTGGCCGCCGCCAGCTGCGCCGTCCTTGGCGCACCGCTGAGCGGAGAAAGGGGAGCATTAACTTTCAGTACGAAATTCCCTTTCCCCTTATAAAGGGGAAAGGGTGGCGCGCAGCGCCGGGATAGGGGTTGTTTCTTCTACACCGCTACCGCTTCCTCTCTCAAAGCTTCCTTCGCATACTCAAGCTCCTTCTCCGAGAACACATGCGCGGCCGAAAGGATGATGATGAAATCATTCCCTTTCTTCCCTATCGCCTGTATGTATTCGCCGCTCACGTTCATGCCCACCTTGGGCGGCGCTTCCACCTGCGTTTCATCGAGGCGTATCACTTCCTTCACCGCATCGATGAGCGCACCGATGACTATCTTCTCGCCGTCGTACTCCGTTTCCACGATGATGATGGCGGTATCCACCGTCCTGTCCATCACCGGGAGATCGAACTTGAGACGCAAGTCGACCACCGGCACCACATTCCCGCGGAGATTGATCACCCCCGGCATGAATTTCGGCGTGCGCGGCACCCGTGTTATCTTCGCTATCTCAAGCACTTCCTTCACCGTCAGCACCTCGAAGGCGAACATCTCCTTGTCGAGGAGGAATGTCAGGTACTGCCGGGATTCCGTCGTTTGTTTTTTTGTTTCCATACCCTTACTCCTCTAGAACTTCTGAAATTCCTTATCCTCGGCGTCGCCCGCATTCGTCATATCTATCGCAACACCCTTCGCCTTCGATGCTCCAATCAGGACCGGTTCTTTCACGATAGGCGCATGCTGCTTATGTCCGTTGGTGCCGTATCCATTTCCGTTGCCATTCCCGTGATGAAGCGTATCATGTATCCCTGCAGCGCTCGTTGCCGTTTTTTTGTTCTTGCTCGATGTTGCCTTCTTCGCCGAAGCCGCATCAGTCTCTCCCCGTGCTCCGGTCTTCAGGAATGTTATCGCTTCCTGCATCTGAATAGCCTGGCTCGATAATTCTTCCGCCGTCGACGCCAACTCTTCAGACCCCGAGGCGTTCTGCTGTACCACGCTGTTCAGCTGCTGCACCGCATTGTTTATCTGCTCGGCACCGTTGGACTGCTCAGCACTTGCCGCGTTGATCTCTGCCACCAGCTCCGCTGTCTTTTGTATGTCCGGCACAAGCTTGTCCAGCATTGCCCCCGCGCGTTCAGCGACCTCAACGCTCGTTTTCGACAGATCGCCGATCTCACCGGCGGCTTCCTGGCTTCTCTCGGCAAGTTTCTGAACCTCGCTCGCAACGACGGCAAATCCGCGTCCATGATCCCCGGCACGTGCCGCTTCGATGGACGCATTCAGCGAAAGGAGATTCGTCTGCCGCGCTATCTCCTGAATGATGCTCACTTTCTCCGCTATCTCCTTCATCGCTTTCACCGTCAGCCGTACCGTATCGCCGCCCTCTTTCGCATCGGCGGCGGATTTTGCCGCTATCTTTTCCGTCTGGCTGGCATTATCAGCATTCTGCCTGATGGTCGCCGTCATTTCCTCTACCGACGATGAGACCTGTTCGACGCTCGCCGCTTGCTCGTTCGTTCCCTGCGAAAGTTCTTCTGACGATGTCGATATCTGTTCCGTCCCGGTGCTCACGACATTCGCCCCTGTTTCCACCGTATCGACCACCTTCAGTATCGATCGCAAAACGAACACAGCAATAAATATCGCCGCTATTGTTGCAAGTACGGTCAATATCGATGATATGAGCATGATCTGCGCATTGACAAGATCGTATTCTTTAGCGGCCTTATCGGCATCGGCTTCCCCGGAGGCCCTGAATTTCATGAGTGGATCACGGAATTCGCCTAACGGCTCATCGATGCGCGCGTCTACGGTCTTTACCCGCTTATCGATCGAGACCTTTTCCAGCAAGGGGATCATCTCTTTCTCGAAAAGCGATACGACCTCGTCCATATGGTCCCGCGCCTGCTTCACGAACGCTTTTTCGCTGTCGTCCATCGCGTACTTCTCTATCTTCGCGAGATCATCGGCCGCTTCCTTCTTAGCGGCATCCCAATCCTTTTTTGTTTTTTCGAGATCATGCTGTATCACCGCTTCAGCGATGACTCCATAGAGCTGATCGGCAAGCTGACTTGCTTCGGTAATATCGATCGCCTGCCTGTTAAGCTCGTCGTTCCTGTCATGCAGTACGGCAAGCCGGTTCAGCTGTGTGAACGTGTACCCGACAAGGACGACCATGACGACGATCACCATGCCGAACCCTAATCCCAATTTTTTCCCGATTCCCATTTTCATGTATATACCCTCCGTTCTCATCTCGCGGAAAATTCAAGCCATCCGCTACAACATATGCTTCTTCAACATCCCCGAGGTATTCCCATCTTTCACCATCCACTTCCTCCCGGCGACTATTCGCCTTGCTTTCTGATTACTTCATCACCGGAGCGGACGTTTTGGGGAGTAGCACGTCCGCCCCGTCAACAAAATATGATCTCAAAGATCACTTTTGAAAACTACACCGCTACCGCTTCCTCTCTCGAAGCTTCCTTCGCATACTCAAGCTCTTTTTCCGAGAACACATGCGCGGCAGATAGGATAATGATGAAATCATTCCCTTTCTTGCCTATCGCCTGAATGTATTCGCCGCTCACGTTCATCCCCACCTTGGGCGGCGCTTCCACCTGCGTTTCATCGAGGCGTATCACTTCCTTCACCGCATCGATGAGCGCACCGATGACTATCTTCTCGCCGTCGTACTCCGTTTCCACGATGATGATGGCGGTATCCACCGTCCTGTCCATCACCGGGAGATCGAACTTGAGACGCAAGTCGACCACCGGCACCACATTCCCGCGGAGATTGATCACCCCCGGCATGAATTTCGGCGTGCGCGGCACCCGTGTTATCTTCGCTATCTCAAGCACTTCCTTCACCGTCAATACCTCGAAGGCGAACATCTCCTTGTCGAGCAGGAATGTCAGGTACTGCCGGGATTCCGTCGTCTGTTTTTTTGTTTCCATATTGTCTCCTTTTTCTTCGCACCCTCTCCCCCTCTCTCACTTCCCTGTGAGAGAGGGGGAGAGGGCCGGGGTGAGGGGGTGAGTGTCAAAACTTCTGGAATTCCTTATCCTCGGCATCGCCCGCATTCGTCATATCGATCGTCGCGCCTTTCGGCTTTGCGCCCGCCAATACCGGCTCTTTCACGATAGGCTGATGCTGCTTATTCCCGTTGCCGCCGTGACCGTTCCCGTGATGAAGCGTGTCATGGATAGCTGCCGCATGTGCCGGCTTCTTCTCGCTATGCGTCCACGCTATCGTATCCTTCTTCATCTTGTCCTCATCGATCTTGAAATACGATATCGTCTCCTGGAGCTGCATGGCCTGCGATGAGAGCTCTTCGGACGTGGAGGCCACTTCTTCCGAACCCGATGCGTTCTGCTGCACGACGCTGTTCAGCTGCTGCACCGCATTGTTTATCTGCTGTGCGCCGTTGTTCTGCTCGTTGCTTGCTGCGTTTATCTCGGCAACCAGTTCCGCCGTCTTCTGAATGTCCGGCACGAGTTTTTCCAGCATTGTTCCCGCACGCTCGGCAACTTCCACGCTGGACTTCGAAAGATCGCCTATCTCGCCCGCCGCGAGCTGGCTCCGCTCGGCGAGTTTCTGCACTTCGCTTGCAACAACCGCAAATCCTTTTCCGTGTTCACCAGCGCGCGCTGCTTCTATCGATGCATTGAGCGAAAGGAGATTCGTCTGTCGTGCTATCTCCTGGATGATGGTCACCTTATTAGCGATTTCCTTCATCGCCTTGACGGTTTCCTTCACCGCGCTGCCGCCGTCCTTGGCGTCGGTCGCGCTCTTTGCCGCTATCTTCTCCGTCTGGCTCGCATTGTCCGCGTTCTGGCGAATCGTGGCCGTCATCTCCTCTATGGAAGAAGACACTTCCTCCACGCTTGCCGCCTGCTCGCTCGCACCCTGCGAAAGCTCCTCGCTCGATGTGGAAAGCTGTTCGCTACCGCTCGCCACATTGCCGGATGCCGTTTTGACCGTAGCCACTATCTCGGTGAGCTTCTTTAACATGCCGTCAAGCGCCTTGGCGAGATTGCCTATCTCATCCGAACGTTTGAGTACTTTCTCTTCAAGATGCGTTTTGAGATTCCCTTCCGCTATCGTGTTCGCGAATTTCACACCGAGCGTAAGCGGCCCGGTGATGGATATTGTGAGCACGATGCCGATGATCAGCGCAATGAGCGTGCCGCCAGCCAAGGTGCCTATCATCATTGCAGAAGCGAAATTAGCAATTTCTGTATTATGTTCTGCAGTATCATGCGCGGCTTTTATGTTCAGCTCGGTCATTTCTTCGAGCTCTTTTTTCATCGCCTCAGCCGTCTTGAACGCGTCTCCTTGCATCAAGGCCATCGCCGCCGCAGTTTCTCCGCCTCTTATAAGCCGGGTTATCTCATGCGCATCGTCATAAAAGTGTTTTTTTGACTCAAGGAGCTCATTGTACATACGTTCATCCTCTTTATCGATAAGAGAATCTTTGTACATAACGGCGTACTTGTCGAACTGTTTTTCGAAATCATCGATCTTTTCTGCCGCCTCGTTGAACTTCACTGCGTCGCGTCCCTTTTGCAGGAACATTTCACGCAGATTAACACGTGTTCGCTGAAAGTACTCGACCATGTACACTAATTCGCCGAGCGGCTTTGTCATTTTCTCGAACAGTCTCGTATCCGCATCATCAATGGTCCGCATCTGTACAATGCCGAACACCCCAATGGCTATAGCGATGGCACACACCGCCGAAAAGCCCGCGATAAGTTTTGCTCCAATTCCCAGTTTCATTTGAAATCCTCCTCGTTTTAATAAGAAATATCCTATCGCCAGTACGGCTACGATAAGGGTTAGTATGAGAATGACAGGAAGTACATTGAACGTATTCCCCTTTTTCTCCGCCGGCTTCGCTTCGGTTTTCGCATGCGCAACATTTGCCGGAGTACCGGCAAATGTAATGGAAGAGGAGGAAGAGTGAGAAACGCTTGTTTCGCCTGCGGCCACTGCGCCATGTGCGCTCTCAGACGCAAGAAGCATGCTTTCCTTTGGATGACGACCCATCCATTTTACCGTGCCGGCAGCGATATTGTATTCGGCACCGATGACGGCGAGCTTCCCCTCCTTTACGAGCTCGCGCACTTCAGCGCTTTTACTGAATGTATCTTCGATGGACTGCCACACATTATGCTCTATGGCCTTCGCTACAACGGCGCCGGTATCCTTCCCGGAAAGCTCCCGCTTCGCTTTTGCCGCCGCGGGGACTATGTTCTCGACAAGCGCGGGTATGCTCCCGTGCACCGTATCGCCCTTGACCACCGCGGTCACCGCGCCGCATTTGCTGTGACCGAGCACGAGCAGCACCGGCGTGTTGAGATGACCGACACCGTACTCGATGGAACCGATCTCGTCCGTGTCGGCCACATTACCCGCCACGCGTATGACGAAGAGTTCGCCCACGCCTGCGTCGAAGATATGCTCAAGCGGCACACGCGAGTCCGAGCAGCCGAGTATGGTGACATACGGCTTCTGCCCCTTCTCCGCCGTTTCGGTGAGCCGCGCCTTCGTCTGATTGGCATACATGCGCCCGCCGTTGACGAAACGGGAATTGCCCGCCTTCAGTTTCGCGAGCGCCGCGTCCGGCGATATACCGACGGCTGTTACATGCGTCGCTGCCGCCGCGCCGTGTGCCGCCTTGGGCTTCGCCGGATCCTTCGCCGCGGCCGCCGGCGCCATGCCGAAGATGAACGATGTTGCGAGAATGATCGTGAAGTGAAATGCCGTGCCGTTTCTCATTACTCTGCCTCCTCGTTGACTTTTGATGTTCCTTTATATATGATTGAAACAAATTGAAATCGAGGGTTTGTTATGGTGTCACAAGAGATAAAAGCCATGCCGCTGGCGGAACGACTGCTTCTGGTCGAGGATATTTGGGATTCCATCGCTGAAGAACAGAACGCACTCCCGTTCGATGCAGGAATAAAAGCTGTGCTTGAAGAACGCTTGGCGGCACTGAAAGCGGACCCGAGCGCCGGCTCGACCTGGGAAGAAGTAAAGAAGCGCCTTTCACGTCGATGATCTATCGGCATATCATCCGCCCGGAAGCGGAGACCGATCTTTTTGAATCCTCGCTGTGGTATGATGAACAGCGAACAGGTCTTGGCGACGAGTTCATCGGCTGCATCGAGGCAAAGATCGCTGAGATCATAAGAAACCCGGTTGCCTTTCCCGTCATTGATCTCGATGTCCGGCGTGCCTTGATCAGAAGATTCCCATTCGGAATATTTTTTACGGTCAGGGCGGATACGATTTATGTTGTCGCGATACTTCATCTGACAAGACATGAAGATACGTGGAAAACGCGGGGTTGATCTGCACTGCACGTCCCTTGTGCTTTGTGTAAAGAAACTTACGCTAGAGCAAGAACGCCCCCCTTTCCCTTTACTAAGGGGAAAGGGGCTGGGGGTTAGGGGTTGTTCTCTCATACCGCAGCCCTATGCATCGCTTCCTCGCGCACTATCTCTTTCCTGATTATGGTGTTCACATCGAGAATGAGCGCCACCGTCCCGTCGCCTAATATCGTCGCGCCGGTCACTTCGTCTATTCCCTTGAACGCGCTCCCGAGCGTTTTTATCACCGTCTGATGCTGGCCCATCACATCATCGACGACAAGTCCCACGCGCCCTTCGCCGTTCTTCGTAACGAGCATGCGCTCTATCTCCGGTTTCGCCCCGGCTATCTCGAATTTCTCACGGAGATTGATGTAGGGTATCAGCTCGCCGCGAATGTTCACGAGCGAACTGCCGTTGCCGGTGGCGAGTATCTCCTCGGTAAGATCCACGCACTCGTCGACGTTCGAGAGATTAAGAATGAAATGGTCCGTGCCCACGCGGGCAAGAAGCCCGTCCACGATAGCGAGCGTCAACGGTATGCGGAGGTTTATCGTCGTACCCTCGCCCTGCTTCGTGTCTATTTCCACCACGCCCCGGAGCTTCTCGACATTCCGCTTTACCACGTCCATGCCCACGCCGCGGCCGGAAACGCTTGTCGCTTTCTCTGCGGTTGAGAATCCCGGAAGAAAAATGAGATCATGCACTTCGCGGGCAGTAAGGTCAGTACCTTCCTTGACGAGACCGCGTTCCATGGCTTTCTTGAGTATCTTCGAGCGATTGAGCCCCGCGCCGTCGTCGGTAACGGAGATAAGCACATGCGCGCCTTCATGCGATGCACTGAGTGTCACCGTTCCCTTCGCTTCCTTTCCGTGAGCGGTACGCTCTCCCGGTGTCTCAAGCCCATGATCGATGGAATTGCGTATGATATGCATGAGCGGGTCTTTGAGCGATTCTATGACGTTCTTATCGAGCTCGGTCTCCGTACCCTTCGTAACAAGCTCCACATCCTTGTTAAGCTCCTGCGAAAGGTCGCGCACCAGGCGGTGAAAGCTCTTGAACATCTCATCGACGGGCACCATGCGGAGCATCATGGAATTCTCGCGAAGCTCGTTGGCCAGACGCTCGAGCGCCTCCGCAAGGGAGCGGAACTCGGGGTCCTTTTTCTTCCCCGCCGTCTGCGCAATACGCGCCTGGAGCGTCACAAGCTCGCCCACGAGGTTCACGAGCGAATCGAGCTTCTCGCTTTTTACCCGTATCGTCGCGCGTGAGGCCTCGTCGCGCCGCTTCTCACGCTCGGTACGCACATACTTCTGCTCCACGAGCGCGCTGTCAAGCTGCGCCTTCGTTACATACCCCTTGGCGAGCGCTATCTCCCCGAAAAGCTTCTTCTCGGCGAGTATCTCCTCAAGCTCATCGACGGTTATATCGCCGCGTTCGACGAGTATGTCGCCTATCTTCTTGTATTCCTCGGGGGCCGTGAGGAAACCCTCGCGGTCTATCGTCTCTATCCTTATTTCCGAATAATCCTCGACGAAGATGAACGCATCGCGTATCGCGTTCTCACCCTTGTCCGTGGAGAGTATCATCGTCCATGCACTGTAGCAGCTTTCCGGGTCGACCTCATCGAGGGGGCCTGAGAGCGCATGCGCGCTGATGAGGCAATTGCCGAGCCGGCGCAATTCATCGAATATCGGCACCAGGTTCACACCGCGTTTGAAAATATCCTCGGCGGGCTTGAACTGAATGCGATAGGTTGCCGAAACGCCCGCCACGTCCTCTGCCTGTACCTTCACTGCCGGCGCCGTTTTTTTCTCCGTACCAACGCCGCTCTGCGACCGCAGTCGCTCGATAAGGGCACCGGTCTCCGCTTCGGGGACATCCTCATCGCGCAAAAGACGGCTTATGTGGTCCACGGCGGAAAGCGTACAGTCGATGATATCCTTGTTCGCGGTAACGGCACCCTTGCGCATGCCGTCGAAGAGCGCCTCGAATTCATGCGTGAACGAGGAAATGCGCGTAAAACCGAACATGGCGCCCGAGCCCTTTATCGTATGCAGCGCGCGGAATATGCTGTCGATGGTGTCGCGGTCCGTGGGTGCCCGTTCAAGATCGATGAGCTTCTGCTCTATCAGCGCTATGAGCTCGAAGGCCTCTTCTCGATACGTGTCCCCGAATTTCGATGTATCCATGCTCCCCGCCTTGTCATGACCGTCATTGCCGGCGGTCATTCCCCGTACCCGTCATGCTATGAGCGCATGCATGAGGCACTTTCCCGTGCATGCAACGCACCTATGCTGCGTAAAATATCCCGTCTTCTGTGCCGCCAGTTTCACCGCAGGCGATATGCTCTCATGGTAGAAGCCGATGCTCTTTTTGTCCTTCAAAAGAAGCTTATGCGTTGCATCGATGAACTGCAGGAATGAGAGATCGGCCTCGGTAACCCCGTCCGTATCAATGATGACGGTATCGCTGTCCATGACTGCGGAGATGGATGCATCGTGCATCTCCTTCGCATGCGCAATGGTCGCCTCTCCCTTCACACGCACGATCGTCGCTGTTCCTTCTCGAGCCGTTTCAATGGTGAACATACGCCCTCCTCGCGGTTATACCGCATGCTGATGATTGATCTCCGCTATCGAAAGTTCCGGTATCCGTGTCGCTATGACCATGTCGATGTCGAGCAAAAGCACCGTGCCGCCGTTATACGTGCATACATCGCTGATGTAGGGATAGCGCGAAAGCTTGACTGCCTCAGTCGACGAAAGCTCATTCTGTTCACAGATATGGACGCCGACGACTTCGTCAAAGGCGATGCCGATCCTCAGGTTATGGGTATCGCCGGCGAACGCTATCTCCTGCTTCTGTCCGCTCGTATGCGGCGCAAGACCCACGGCGGTACGTGCATCGAATATCGGCACTGCGATGCCGCTCATGACAGCCATCATGGCCGTAAGCTCGCCGGCATTCTCAAGCGCGTGCGCCGCGCCATCACGCACTATCGTCTGTATCCGCTCCGCGGGGACGGCGACGGTAATATGCCCGACACGTCCGAGTATGAATTCCCTGTGCATCTGCATCCCCTATCCCACGACCTTGTGCACGGTCTCTTTCAGCTTTTCCGGCGTGAACGGCTTTACGAGCCAGGCGGTGGCGCCCGCGTTCTTGCCCTCGTCCTGCTTCGCCGTCTCGCTTTCCGTCGTAAGCACGATGATCGGCGTGAACTTGTGCTTATCGTTCGAACGGATGTTCTTGATAAGATCGATGCCGTTCATACCGGGCATGTTGATGTCGGTGATGACAAGATTGGCATTGTTGCCCGAAAGTTTATCGAGCGCGGCAGTCCCGCTGTCCGCCTCGACGATCTCAAATCCGTCCTCGGCGAGCGTGAAGGTCACCATCTGCCGCATCGAGGGCGAATCATCGACGATCAGTATCTGCTTTCCCATATGCTCCTCCTTAATCCTGCTGTGACGCAAGTGTCTTATGCATTATCTCTTTTTCTTCCTTCATCGTATAGAAACGCGACAGCCATCGTGCGATGTGATCGCTTTTTCCGGTCGCGACCGCACCCATGGAATCGGCGAGCGCATCGATCTCGGCGCTGAACTCCGCGAGCGGCATGAGCACATGCTCCACGCGCTGGCGTATGATATCGTGGTACTGCATGGCGATGATCACCGCGCTCGTGTCCTTCGCGAGGGCTTCGGTACCGCCGGCAAGCGCGGTAAGGTCGCCTTGCTCAAGCGCACCGGAAACCGCATAGCGCTCCGCTATCTGTGCGGCGGCCTTCGCCTGCCCGCGGGCCTTCATGGTTATCTCCATGAAATTCTTCGAGAGCGACATGCCCGTGGTCTCAATCTGTTCGCGGACCGCATCGAGCTGGCTCATGAGCACCGACAATCCCTTCGTCTTGTCGGCAAGCACGGTGCCGACGGGTTCAATGAGCCCGGTAAGCCCGTCGATGCGCGCCTTATGCTCGCCGATGACATCGGTGTATTGCACGGAAAGCTCGGATATCTTGGCGCTGTAGCTGTCGGCGATGATGGACATGTTCTTCTTGAGCGATGTTTCCATATCCTCTTTCTTTTTCATGAGCATGCGGTACGCCATTTCATGTGTCGCACAATGCACCGCAGCGGCTATTGCCGGCACACCGGCAGCAATGCCGATGGCGGCGATAACGGCGACACGCAGGCGTATGTCGGGAATGAACGAAGCGCTCACCGCAGCGGCGCCGAAGACCGTGTAGAGGATGCCCATGAATAATCCGCGCATCGTTATGCCCCCCTCGTTCTTTCCAGATCGTTCGGGATACGTTTGATTATCTCGATGAAGCAAGCGCTGCAGACCATGGTATACAGATCGCTGTACCGCGATACGTTGTACAGCTTCGAGGTCAGCTTTTTGCAGCACTCGCATTCTTCAACGTGCATGAACGCCCTCATCATCGGTAATGGTGTAGATATCGTCTTTCGATGCCGACTTGAAGATAATGTCCAGGAGGCAACTGCCGCAAAGCAATTGGAATCTTGAGGTGTACCGCCTGGCTGAAAAGAGCCGTTTACGTTTCCCGCAGCATTCGCATTTCATGGCAGCTCCTGAGATCAAACTTTGCCTTTATTAGCATGCAACTACCATGCCAGAATGTAAACGTTTACATGTATATGAATTCATAGGAATTTGTATGCAATGCGGGTTTTGCGGATGCTGAACATAATATCTGAAAATGTTACCTTGCGAATTCGCTACTGCCGGCGCAACTTGTTGCGAATTCGCAAATGGCATGCGAACAGTTTCATATCCGTGATTGATAATCTTCTTCGATGTAGTATACTGTCCGCATGAGACGGATGCGCACTAAATTCGTGAATAATCGCCGCGGTACGGCTACCAAAGCCGTGATAAATAAGATCTATTCGAAAAAACGCTCGCACACATCGGTGTTCATAAAATTGAGCAACAGCTTTTTCTGGTCAATGAAGGGCCTTCTATTCGCCGTGAAGAACGAACGCAGCCTTCAGATAGAGCTCGGTATCGCGGCGCTCGCCATAGCGCTCGGCGTCATCGCCGGCATTACACCGGGCAAATGGATAGTGCTCGTCTTTTCCATCGGGCTCATGCTGATCTGCGAACTTATCAATACCGCCATGGAACTTATCTGCGACCATATGGTGAAAAAACAGTACGATAAGACCATCGAGATAGTGAAGGACATCATGTCCGGCACCGTGCTCCTCTGCACGATAAATCTCACCGTGCTCGGCGTCATCATCCTCATCATACCGATCGTTGAGCGCATCATCGCAATCGCCGCGCGCTAGCGTCCCGTCCTGTCTATTATCGCGCGCAGGTTCACAAGCCCCTGCGCCGCCTCCGCCGAGAGATCGTTGACCGCATGCATCGCGTTCATTATCTCATCGGCCTCATGCGTTATCTCCGCTATGCTCCTCTTTATGGATTCGGACAGGAGCGTAAGCTCCGTGAGCGATGTCGATACCGTCCGCGACGCCGTTTCCACGTTCGTCGCCTTGTTCACCACATCGGATATGAATTCATCGATGTTCGCATAACCGCTCGTCACATCATTGGCGACCTTCGCAACGAGCGTCATCGATTTTATGATCTCATTGATGCCGGTGGCCTGCTCCTGCATGGCGTTGGACACTTCCGCTATCACCGTCGATACGTTCTGCGCTTCCCTGACGATGCCGGAGAACCGGTCGGTTGCCGTTGCAAGCGAGCCGGTCGTTGCGTTCACGCTCTCCTCAATGCCCTTAAGCGCCTCTCTCGCCAGCCCCGCCTGCCCGTTCGCGTTCTCGGCGAGCTTTCGTATCTCCTGCGCCACAACGGCAAAGCCCTTGCCGAACTGCCCCGCATGCGACGCCTCGATGGACGCGTTCATGGCGAGGAGGTTCGTCTGCGACGCGATGGTCGATATCACTTTCACGAACTCACGCACCGACTGCGTGGCGCTCTTCACCTTCTCCATGCCAAGCGCGGCGTTCTCCATGAGCGAATTGCCCGTGCTCGCGAGCGCATTGAGATCATGCGCGGAGCGGCTCGCTTTCTCCGCAACGACACGCACGCTCTCCGTATTGGCGGATATCTCCTCGGTAGCGGCGCTCACTTCAGTTATGCTCGATGCCTGTTCCTCGACGAGCCGTTTGAATTCAGTGTTCTTCGTGCGTATGCCGCTCGTAGCATCGATGATGCCGTGCACACCGAGCCCGAGCGTCGCGTTCTGCCTGTCGCTCTCGCGCACATGCTCAAGTTCCTGCGCAACGCTCCCTTCGATGGTGGACAGGTTCAGCCGCATCTCTTCGAGCGACGATCCGGACAATCGCATGCTTTCGGTAAGTGTTTCTCCCTGCTTCTGGGAGAGCATGATGCTCTCTTTTGCGGAAAGGATTATCTTCTGGTTAAGCCCATTGAGCGTAAGGAGCGATTCCTCGTCGCGCTTCGCCTTCAGGAGCGCATCCACAAAACGATTCAGGCTGCTTAACATGATGGTGAGGATGAACACCGTCACCCCGATGGCGAAACGGGAGAATTTCATGTGCGGCCACAGGTCGATATTGTAGCCGAGATACACCTGCAAGAGATCGTTCACGGCGGAATAGATGATGAATACCGCTCCGAAGAACTGTACCGCAACCGCTCGATTGATCCCATGCATGGCGATCTCGGCGATGTACACGACGAGCGCATAGAGCATGAGCACGCTCAGGATAAGATCGCGCACCTGATAGAGCGGCCCGCGTACACCGCGCCCGAAATAGGATTCTATCTGCACCGATTCACTGCTCTGTTTCGTTACCGACAGGAACAGGTCCGGGAAGAACACGGCGATGACGGTAAAACCGGCGAATATGATGCTTCCGATGAGCAGGATGAATTTATTGACGCGATGCCACGCCTTGGACAGCGTAAGAAAATGCATCGCCATATAGGGGAAAGCGAAAAGGAACGACATGGTCGCCAGTATCTCGATACTGTATATTCGCATCGCCGGGGAAGCGATATGGTATTTGCCGCCCATGACGACCACCGTCGTTTCGCCGAGCGCGAACACCAGCCCAACGATACCGAGTATCGCGGAGGACAGCTGCAGCCGGAACCTGGTATTGATGAAGATGTACGAAAAAAAGAACATACCGGTGAATAACAGCCCGGTGCAGATCGCCGGCACCAGTATCTCCACCATCGTCAACGGATACGTGAAATTCATGCGCTGCCCCCACCGGTAGCGATCATCGTTGCGTGTACTGCCGTTCGTAATACCGCTGGTACTCGCCGCTCACGATACCTTCCCACCAGCTTTTATTGGAAAGGTACCATTCGACCGTCTCGCGAATGCCCGTATCGAACGTATACCGCGGCGCCCACCCGAGTTCTCGCTTTATTTTCGATGCGTCTATCGCATACCGTCTGTCGTGCCCAGGCCTGTCCTTCACGTACTCGATGAGATCCTCGCCCTTGCCGAGCAGCGAGAGCACCGTGCGCACGATATCGATGTTCATCTTCTCATTATTGCCGCCGATATTGTACGTCTCGCCGATGATCCCCTTCGCGAGCACCGTATCGATCGCCTCGCAGTGATCGAGCACATAGAGCCAGTCGCGCACGTTCTTCCCGTCGCCGTACACCGGGAGCTTCTTTCCGGCAAGCGCATTGATGATCATGAGCGGTATGAGCTTCTCCGGGAACTGGAACGGCCCGTAATTGTTGGAGCAATTCGTCGTGAGCACGTTCATCCCGTAGGTGTGATGGTACGCACGCACGAGCATATCGCTCGATGCCTTGCTCGCCGAGTACGGGCTGTTGGGCGCATACGGCGTCGTTTCCGTGAAATACCCCGTCGCACCGAGCGAGCCGTATACTTCGTCCGTGGAGACATGCAGGAATTTTTCCACGCCCTTCGACGCGCGCACGGCCTCGAGCAGACGGAACGTCCCCTCGATGTTCGTGCGTATGAACGTATCGGGTCCCGTTATGCTCCGATCGACATGCGACTCCGCCGCAAAGTGAACGACATGCGTTACCGCGTGCTCGGTCAAGGTCCTTGTGAGGAGCGCACCGTCGCAGATATCGCCTTTTACGAATCGGTATCGCTTCTCAAGCTCAACGGCCTTCAGGTTGGCAAGATTCCCCGCATACGTAAGCGCATCATAGTTGATGACGATATCGCCGGGATGCGCTTTGAGATAATGCAGTATGAAATTGCTTCCGATGAACCCTGCGCCGCCGGTGACCAGTACTGTTGCCATTCGTCTTCCTTATCGTAGTTTGTGATCGGGATATTTCGCATCCTTGTCGGACAGGATGGGTGTCTTCGTCGGCCAGTTGATGGCGAACGCCGCATCGTCCCATCGAATGCCGCCCTCGGCAGAAGGCGTATACGCCGCTGACACCTGATACATCACCTGCGTATCATCGACAAGAGTGCAGAAGCCGTGCGCGAACCCCTTCGGTACAAAAAGCATCGTTTCATTCGCATCGGTGAGCGTTACCGAGAACGTTCTCCCGTACGTAGCCGAGGTCGGGCGTATATCGATGATGACATCGAGTATCGATCCGACGAGGCAGCGGACTAGCTTATCCTGTGCCGCATCGCCGAGCTGAAAATGCATGCCGCGTATGGTATGCTTCGGCTTTGATACGGAGATATTCGTCTGCACATACTCGGATGCTATTCCGCATACCGCAAAATCTTCCTTAACGTACGTCATGCGGAAACTTCCGCGCGTATCGCCGAACGCTTTTGTAACGATCATATACGCCCCGGGAAGCGGAGTTTCTGTGAATGTGAACGTGCCCATTAATTACTACTCGCTTGGTATTCTATCGCTATTCACATCAAAACGCAAATTGCTTTACGAAGATTTCCGCGAAAATACCGGTCATTTTCATCAACACTCATACGATCTGTATGTCATGCACTTTGTCGAAGGGAACAAGGGGTCATGTCCCCTTGTTCTCGATTTTCGCGGTGGTCGCTATGTGAGAAGCTTTTTCAACAGCTCATTGATCGTCTGCGGATTCCCCTGTCCCTTCGTCGCCTTCATCGCCTGGCCGACAAGGAAGCCGAAACTTTTCTCTTTTCCGCTTTTGTATTCCTCGACTACGTTCGGGTTATCAGTGATCACCTTTCTAATAATGACTTCAAGCGCGCCGGTATCGCTTACCTGCGTAAGTCCCTTGCGGTCGACAATGGCACCCGGCGTTTCGCCGGTCTTTATCATTTCGCTGAACACATCCTTGGCTGTTTTTCCGCTTATCACGCCTTCATCAATGAGACGAATGATGCCGCCGATGTCCTCGGGCTTCACGATGAGATCGCCTACCGCTATTCCCCGTTCGTTGAGAATAGCGTTCACTTCCACCATGACCCAGTTGGCGATCTTCTTCGGCTGCTTCGGGTATGCGTGCACTGCGTTCTCATAATATTCCGCCATGGCGCGACCATCCGTGAGCACACCGATATCAACGTCCGATAGACCGTACGCGCTCTTAAAACGCGCCGCCTTTGCCAGAGGTAGCTCGGGGAGCGTGGTCCGCACCGCTTCCACCATCGATGCGGTTATCGTCTGCGGCGAGAGATCGGGGTCGGGAAAGTAGCGGTAATCATGCGCTTCTTCCTTCGAGCGCATCGAACGTGTCTCGCCCTTGTTCGCATCCCAGAGCCTTGTCTCCTGTACGATACGTTCGCCTTTTTCAACGGCCTTTATCTGACGTTTTATCTCATACGTGAGCGCATCGCGCACGTTCTTGAATGAATTCATGTTCTTTATCTCGGCTTTCGTCCCGAGCTTCGTTTCCCCTTTCGGGCGCACGGACACGTTCGCATCGCATCGCAGCGATCCTTCTTCCATATTACAGTCGCTCACGTCGATGTAGAGCAGTATCTTTTTCAATTCGGTGAGATAGTGATACGCCTCTTCCGGCGTGTGCATGTCCGGCTCGCTCACGATCTCTATGAGCGGTGTACCCGCACGGTTCAAGTCAACGAAACTGACCGGGCGGCCGTCCTCCGAATGAACAAGCTTGCCCGCATCCTCTTCCATATGTATCCGCGTAATGCCGATATCCTTCTCGTACGATCCGTCGGCTTCGGCGACCTTGATATGCACTTTCCCTTTTTTGCAGAGAGGATGGTCGAACTGCGATATCTGATACGCCTTGGGCAGGTCGGGATAAAAATAATGCTTTCGGTCAAAGCGCGTCTCTTCCGCGACCGCGCACTCGAGCGCAAGCGCCGCTTTCATCGCTTTGGTGAGCACCGCTTCATTAAGGACGGGGAGCACGCCGGGGTGCCCCTGACAGACAGGGCAGGTGTTCGTGTTCGGCGGGGCGCCGAATGCCGTGCTGCAGCCGCAGAATATTTTTGACTTCGTGTTCAGCTGCACATGTACTTCAAGTCCGATGACCGCTTCGTAACTCACGGATGCTCCTTCATTGAGAGGAATATGCGACAGTATATTTCATAGTCCGGCATCGTCAATAGCCGAAGGCGGTATATCCGGGCAGCTATCGCGGGTAGTGGCTGCTGCGAAAATAGAGAACAGCGGGTTGCAACCCGCTGTTCTCATCGATTCTGATGAAATTTTGATGTTCGTTATTCTTCGTTATGGGCACATAGCATTTTCGCGACAGTCTCGGGTAGTGATTTGACATATTCTTAAATTCATAGAAAATGGAATTCATCCTGAAACCGCGGTCCAGCGCATGAAACATATCGTTTTCCTTCTGTACATACTCACGTTCGCCGTCGGGTTTTCCGCAATTGCCCTGTCCATACTCTTCTATATCCGCGAGCGCATCGGCTGGTTCAAATACTACATCATTTTCCAATCGGCCATCCAATTCCTTCTGTTCCTCTATGCGCTGCGCCTGTACAACGACATAAGCTTCTTTCACGTCAACGATATCGTCATTATGGTCATCACCGCCATATCGTTCGCGAACATGGTGTTCCTCATCTACATCATCCCGTTCACCGTGTTCCATATGATACATCGACCCTGGGGCATGCGTGAGAACATCATCGTTATCTCCGTCGACGCCGTGTATATCGTGCTTACGGTGCTCTATCTTGTCATGCACTACGACATCGTGTTCTTCAGCATACTCAACGCCATATTCTTCGCCGACGTGATATTCTGCATCGTCATCAGTCTCCATTCGCTCAAGAACATACAGGAACGTACGACGAAGAACGCGGTGCGCGTGTTCATGCTGCTATCCGCGGTGTTCTTCCCGCTCATCGTGCTCAATTCATTCTTCGATAACCTCTTCGGTGCTGAAACGATGCGCTACCCCTTCGGCATGCTCTCGATGCCGCTCTATCATCTGTGGTGGAATCTGACGCTCGTGATATACCTCATCTATTATCTCTCAAAACCGAAGAACCGCCGCATCATCCATGATTTCCTCAAGGCGCACCATATCACCAAGCGTGAAGAGGATATCATCGATCTCCTTATCGAGGGGCGGACGAACAAAAATATAAGCGATCTCCTTTCGATCTCGCCGAACACCGTCAATAATCACATTGCGAACATATATCAGAAGACGAAAGCGAAGAGCCGCGTCGACCTCATGAACCTGCTTTCATAGCATGCACGGTCTAGTATGTTATAACTAGTTATTGCCGCTGCACGAAAATAGTGTGTTCACACTATGTACAATCGCCTTTCGCATGCTACCATTGCACCCGAAGATCACGGCAGGACCAAGGAGCCACGGTGTACGAAGTCATTGACGGTGACAGGATCTCGGCATCTTCACCCTCACAAGGAAGCGCACGCATGACGTTCAATGTCGCTATCGCCGGAACGGGATCGTTCCTTCCGAAAAAGGCCATACCGAATGCCGAGCTCTATTCCCGCGTACGCAATGTCGATATTGCACGCATACGTGAATTCTGTAAGAAAAGGGATATTCCGTATGAGTCAATGAGCGAAGCGGAACTATTCGATCTCTGGGTAGAGCGCGTTACCGGCATCGTATCGCGCCGCCATATCACGGCGGACGATGCGCTCCCGGAATATGCTGAAGTGGAAACGATGGCGGCGCATGCCGCGCGTGAAGCGATAAAGGATGCCGTCATAGGCACTGATGCGATCGACTATGTCATCGCCGCTACGTTCACCGCTCGTACGCTCATACCGAACCCCGCCTGCACGCTCACGAACCTGCTCTCCATCCCGAAGGCCGGGGGCATCACCATCAACACTGCCTGCAGCGGCTTCCTTGATGCGCTCATCGACGCGTATGCGAAGATACGCGCCGGTATATACCGCACCGTGCTCGTGGTGTCATCGGAATTCATATCGAACATTCTCGACTTCGACGATCCGACAACGGCGATACTCTTCGGTGACGGAGCGGGGGCATGCATACTCACGCGTTCGGAGAAGCCCGGCATCGACGGCGTATTCTCGCAGGCGAGATATTCAGCCGAGCATATCACCATGCGGAGCGGAAGCCGAATTATCATGGGCGGCGGTCCGCTCGTACAGCGCAATGCGGTGAACGCCATGTTCGACGCCGCTACCGCTGCGGCAGCACGGTCAGATCGCACGCTCAACGACTATGATTTCATCATACCGCATCAGGCGAACGGGCGCATCATGAGCGAGCTTGCGAAAAAAATGGCCATCCCCGAAACGAAGATGCCCTCTGTCATCAACACGCTCGGCAATATGTCATGCGCGAGCATTCCCGTAACGCTCGACCGCCTGCGCAAAGGGAACTTGGAGGGATATTCGTACAAACCCGGGGCGCGGATATTGCTCACCGCGGTGGCCGGCGGGTATTCGATAGCGGGTGTTTCCTGTACGCTGTAACCTCTCAGTAAATACCTTCGCGCGCGTTAACCGGCACGGAACATCTGTCCCATTTTCTTACCGAGCAGCACCGCCGTCAGAAGCATCGCCGATGCGAGGAGCCCCATCGCCCAGACGCCGAGCGCGGAAGCAACATTCACCCCGTGCTCAAGTCCGTCGCTCAGCGCATAGATCGCTTTCGTGATGGGATAGTACTGCTCCGATTGCGCGAGTATCATGCTGTCGGACACCTCGAGCATGGAGAACGCGAAGCAGAGTATGCCGCCCGCAAGAAGGTTCGCGAAGATGAGCGGTATCGTCACGCGGCGTATCACGCGCCAGGGAGGCGCACCGAGATTGGCCGCGGCTTCCTCGTACGTGCGGCTTGTCTGCGAGAGCCCCGCATGCGCGGAGCGCACCATGAACGGCAGACGCCGTATCGCATAACTTATCGCGAGCAGTATCATCGGGTTCACCCGCGGGTCGATGATCTTCCATCCGGAAAAACTGCCGAGATAACCGAACGCAAGCACAATGCCCGGCGCGGCAAGCGGTATCATCGCTATCGCATCGATCACTGCAGCGCCTTTCGCCCGTGCACGCACATTGAGCCACGCGATGAGAAATCCCATGATGCTGATCACTGCCGTTGCCGCGATGGAGAGCATGAAGCTGTTCTTCATGGCGCTTACGGCAAGGGGTGATGTCATCGCCGTTCTGATATGGTCAAAAGTAAACCCGCTCGGCACTACCGTCAGGAACCAACGGGAACTTATCGACAGCAGGACGACGCTGATATGGGGAAGCAGCGCAATGATAAGTATCACACCAAGAAAAGCCCATGCCGCGACCGTACCGATGCGCGAAAGCGGTTGTTCCTTCCGCGAAACGCTGATGCGCCCGAACGTATCGACTGTCCCCCCCGCGACCGCCTTGCTCAATAAAAATCCGCCGATGGCAACAGCGAGGAGCACGACGACCTCCGCATATCCCAGCGGATTCGTCCCTATCTCGCTTACGCTGTCGTATATCATCACCGGGAGAACGCCGCGCATGCCGAACACGAGCGGAGTCCCAAGCTCAGTGAATGACCAAATGAAGACGAGTATGGTCCCCGCGAAAAGCCCCGGCGCTGCGAGCGGGAGCGTGACCCGGCGGAACACCGAAAGCGGTCCGGCGCCCATGTTCGCCGCGCTTTCCTCGAGCGTAGGATCGATAGTGGAGAACGCCGCTGTCATATTGAGAAACAGTATCGGGAAAAGGTGCAGCGATTCCATGAGCACAACGCCCAAGAGCGGGAATGCGCCGAGCCAGTCAATGGGCCCCTGCACAATATTGAGCTTCATAAGGAGCGCCGTGAGTGCGCCGAAACGTGCGAAGATCAGCTTCATACCCACAGCGCCGACGAACGGCGGCAATATGATCGGTATGAGCACAAGAGCGGACACGAGGCTTCGCCCGATGAACGAGCGCCGCGAAACGAGGAATGCGAGCGGGAAGGATATCAGCATCGAACATGCGGTAACGAGGAGCGCAATCTCTACGCTCGTGAACACGGCGCGCATGCGCGGCCACACCGTGATAAGCTCTGCGAAGTAGAAAAGCGTGAATCCCTTGCCGTCGACGAACGCTTTCTGAAAAACGGTAACGAGCGGCCACAAAAGGAATACGCCGAGGAAAGCGGCTATCAGGATAAGGATGATGTAGCGTGTCTTGTTCATATCACCGCTCTTTTTTTTCGGCGAGGAGAATAATATCGTCCGGATGTATGAAGAAGGAAGCGCGCATACCTGCGGTAAGGGCATACGCATCGCGATTGATGAGCACGGCTTTGAATCGCTGCGCTGCCGCCTGCAGATGAACGGTGATCGTCGGTCCGCTGAATGCCGTCGCGATAACCTCGCAGTCGATGCGGTTCGCACCGCCGATGTCGTTCGTCCGTATATGTTCGGGACGAATAAGACAGTGTACGGCATCTCCCGCAGAATAAGAAGAACGCGCCGCTGCAGACAGTGTTCCCGCACCGGTGGATACGGTCATCGCCTTCGCATCCGCCGTCACTACCGATGCATCGAGTATGTTCGCTTCACCGAGGAATTCCGCGCAGAACCGATCGGGCGGCGTGCGGTATAGTTCGCTTGGCGTGCCGAGGGCGGAGATCCTGCCGTCCTTCATGACCGCAATGCGGTCGGCGA
>JBBTBY010000057.1 GCA_038043445.1 Spirochaetota bacterium | reverse complement strand
GCTGATATAGATTATATTACGCTCGAACATCCCGCCGACACCTTTATTGATATGAAAGACGCCGGTGGGAGGGAGAACAAATACATTATTACAGATACGATTGCTCCGCGGATCGTTCTGCGGGTGGCTCGCGCCGGCGGTACGCGCAACGATATTGTTCGATACCGTGATATGTGAACTGTAGTTGTCGAGATATATCCCGGTGCCGTAGGTCTTCTGCCCGAAAACATCATGGATCATGTTGTTGCGGATCACGGTCCCCGGCTGATGGCTTTGCGTGTAGATCGCACCGCCGTCACCCATCTGCTCCTGTATATCGTGCAGATAATTGCGTTCAATGATGTTATGATGCGCCCCGCCGGGGTTCCTGTCCCATCCCCAGCCGACAGAGATACCGGAATACGGCGTGTTGTGGATATGATTGCTCGCGATGCGGTTGTATGCTGCATATCCTACCCACACGCCTACCGCGCTCGGGTAAATGACGCCGATATGATGGACGTGACAGTTGATGAACGTATTGCTCATCGTCTCAGAACCGCGCTGGGGATTCCCCGCTTCCCCGAACAGCACCGCTCCTGCACCGATATCAGTGAACGTGCAGGCATTGATGGTAATGCCACGACATGCGGTCTGGAATCCGAGCGCATATCGCCCCTGTGCAGTGAACGAACATCGGGAGAACGATATCGATTCGGCATACGTGCCCTCGATACCGGCACCGATAACGAGATCGGCCTGATGACCGTCATACCCCTCTGCAGGGAATGACCATGTCGTGTGCATGAACGATATCCCTTCGAAAGAGATGTTCGCTACCGGCTGCGACGGGTCTCCTTGGAATTTGATCAGATGCGCAAGACGCGGGGCTATCACTTCCGCAGCGGCGAGGTCGTCACCGGGGAAGGGAATGACGGTTATCTCGCCGGCAGCAGGATCATAATACCATTCACCGGGGGCGTCCAGGAACGATGCTGCGTTCTCCATATAGTACGGTTTATGAGCGCCCCAGTGGGAAACCTCTTTCAACGCAGGCGGAACACGGAACTGCAGAATACGTTTTGCCGTGTCTATTCCGGTCACTGAAAACCGCGAGATGTCCCAAAGACGAATGAATACTATCTCGGCGCCTTCTGCCCCCTGCACAGGAACAGTATCCGCGGCATATTCGAACGATCCTGCGCCGCCGCTCGTTCGCGCACCGCTTGCGGACAGGTGCCAGAACATGATGTCATCCGCGTTCGGGCTGCGCGCGCGGACATATCTCCTGCCATTGACGAACAGCTGATTGATCGAAGCCGATCGATCACATGCTATGATCATCCGTCCGTTCTCAGTGCGGCGTGTCCCGCGAATGACGGTGCCGCCGCTTATGACAGGCATGGTGCCTCGCTTTGCGGTGAATACGAGAGGGGCGTTGCCGGTGATCGGCCTGAACACAAGCGTCCCTGAAAGGAAATATGTCCCGCCGTCGAGGACGATCGCGACACGTTCTCCCACGGAGCGGAACGTTGCTGCACGGTCGATCGCGCGTTGTATCGTTGCGACGGGCGCATGTACGCCGTCGGCGCTGTCATTGCCGTTCGGGGAAACGGTGATCGTTGCGGGAGAAAGAGATAGCGCGGCCAGCAGAGCGACGATGTACGGACGCATAACGGCTCCTTGCATCTGTTATTCCTACTTCGAAGCGAGCGCGGATATCTCGTCGGCGGAAAGTGCGCGCGAGTATATGCGTACTTCATCGAGGATGCCGGAAAGCCGTTCGCCGATCTTCAGCGGAGCGTCGGACGCAAGACCGGTCTGACCAGGCGCAGTACCCTTGAGCGTGCCATTCACATAGAACGATGTCTTTTCTGCGTTCACGGCCACCGCAAGATGATACCAGGTGTTCTTCACCGGGCTGAGCCCTGCATATGCCCATGTACCGCTACCCCGGTAAATGAAGCCGAGTGAACCGCCTTCCACGCCGAAGCAATAGCCGTTCTTATTTCCATCCTGACGGGCAGCGATGTCGGCACGCTGTTTTGTCACGGCAGGCAGATCATTGAACTGCACCCACGCAGTAATGGTGAGTTCCCCCGATATCGCGCCTGCCTTCCCGCATTCGAACGGCGTTTTTGAGAACACGAGGGCGCTGCCGGACCTCCCTGGTTTGAACTGCAGCCCTGCGACGGAGGCACTGTTGCCGCCGCCGGATTGGTCCTTAACGGAATCTCCCGCGCCTTCGTCGAAGCTGTAATAGAGCGCAAGCCCTTCGGCCGCCTGTACCGTTGTCTCCTTCGCGGGCGTTGTCGGGGCGATGTCCCCCGCGTGTTCCGAAAATGACGTGTATTCGAATGATTCATCAGGCTTGCCGCCGCTGACGATGAGATATGCGAACTTCATTCCCGACGGGGCTGTTCCCAGGACCGTTCGCTCGGGATGCATGATAGTACGCTCATTGGTATACTTGCCGCCATCCTCACGTTCGTACGAGGCCCAACGGAGCGTAACGGAAGCGCCCGGCTTTTTCCATGCAATTTCCATGAGATACGGCTTGCCGGACACTATCGGCAATGCCTCGCTGCGCCAGACACCCCGGCGCACATACCACATATCAGGAGCATCCATTGATGCCCAGTGCAGCGACAGCGCGGGATTCCTCAGGAGATTTCCCTTGACGCGTGACGGGGCAAGCGAAATATCGCAGACAGGTCCTGCTCCGGGGATAGTTATTGTGCCTGTAAAGACCTCGTTCCCTGGACGAGATGCATGGATCGTATAGGTGCCGGGAGGGATGTTCCTGAATTCAAATGTGCCGTCGGGGGCGCAGAGCGTCGAATAGTCGGTACCCGCGAGCATTACCTTAGCACACATCCTGGCAAGCATTCCGCTCACGGAGATACCGCGTACTGTCCCTCGCAATCCGGCACCCTTTGGTCCCATTGACGCGAGTGCTCCCAGTGTCGCGTAGAGATCCGCTGCATTCCTGGCGGATTCGTTCGCGCACGCAAGCACGAGCGGCTCCGCGGCAGCGCGATCGCCGGCCGCTGCAAGAGGTTTTATCTTTAATGCACGCTCGATCGAGTACTGGTGAAGGCGTTCCTGTACCTGCCAGAAATTCTTCAACGCCGTTTCATCATCAGCACCGAGCATGGTCGGAACGTACCCCTGTATGCCTACATCCTTCGGCTCCACCCATTGTTCCATTGGGCCATGCAGCGCGCTCGATTCATCTATTGCATGAGGAGGAGCCCCCGTATCTTCGGTGAAATGCGTAAGCGACCCTGTCCATCGCGCCGCATTCACAGGCGTTTCGGTCCTCAGCGCCTGCAGCGCCCGGCGGAAATAGATGTCGAACATCTCGAACGTATACGCACCGTATTTTCCTTCGGAAATCCTGAATGCATGGGACGTCCCCAGATGCGTGGGGCGACGCGTGGTGAACAGATAATCATCGACATAGTATTCACCGGCATACTGCATCCAGATATCCGGCATCCAGCAATGTCTGGTAAGCGCAGCAGCCTCGGCTCCCAGCATGCGAACAAGCGGCGCATCAACCCCAATGACATCGAGCGCAGCTTTCGTTATTTCGGAATGCGGACCCCAGCCATGCAGGGAAAAGCCGGCCGCGATGATCAATACGAGGAAACGTGAATTCATAGGTTGCTCCATTGCGTTTGGCATACGTCTTTCGTGAAGAATATCCTTTCCAGTATACTGTACGACAGAAGGGATGTAAATGCAATATTTGGGCGGCATTTGCATTTTTTGGTGATCGGAACGCACGTGCGCTGCTCCCGTGCTCTTGACGGTATCCGAGAGCGGGACTATACTGTCACTATGACAGATACGGTCGGGCATACTGTGAACCATTCGTTCTCATTCGGAGGGACTATGCGCTTGCTGGCAGTTGTATCTGCATTCTTCCTTGCCGTCTTTTTTACCGCGGCCGCCGATACATTCGGATCGGACAAAGCAACATGGAAACCCATGGGCGATACGTCCATCGTGATAACCGGTATGCATCCGACGATAGCGTTCGACAGCGATAATGATCTCATGCTCGCTTTCAGCGACAGCGGCCGTGAAGGGCGCGCGACGGTGCTCTCTTATAAAAAAGGGAAATGGCTTATCATCGGGGACCGCGCTTTCACTGAGGGCGGCGTCACTGAGCCTGTGCTGCGGGCGAACGCTGCCGGCATCCCGTATCTTGCGTTCATAGATCATGCGAACGGACAGAAGACGAGCGTGTACGCATTCGGTGCGACGGCGTGGAAACCCGTCGGCGTCAAGGGTTTCTCCAAGGGGGCGGCAGGCAATATCACCGTGGCCTTCGATAGAAGGAGCACGCCGCATGTCGCTTTTCACGACACCGATAATGAATACCGTGTGACCGTAATGCGCTATGATACCGCTTGGCGTACGGTCGGCGACCCGCCATCCAAGGGGAATGCCTATACACCATCGCTGGCATTCACGAAAGACAATATACCGCTGATAGCGTTCCGTGATGATACCGAATCATCGGGCATCACTGTCATGCAGTACGTGAACACGTGGATGCCGTTGGGCAGATCGAATTGCAGCGGTGCCATGGCGCAGTTCACTTCCATCGCCGCCGCGGGAGATACGATAATCGCCGGGTTCCAGGATTGGACCGGCATGTCGGGAAAGCTCAGCATCATGCAGTGGAAGGACGGCTGGACGTTTTCCGCGAAAGGAATATCCGAAATGTTCGCCGAGGATGTTATTGTCCGCATCGGCCCGAAGGGTATTCCGTGTGCTGTTTTCCGCGAGGCGAAACAGGGCGGAAAAGATATGCGCATAACCATGGCGTGGTTCGACGGCACGTGGCGTGTCATGCCCGTTGCCGTTGCATCCGCCTCATACGTGTATTTCGATATTGATCGGAACGGCGTACCCCATGTCGTATACTGCGACCTTGAGACCATGCGGATAACGACGCTCGCCTATCGCTGAGACACGCCGCGTACGTTCGATCGGAGCAGAGGACATGCCCCTCCCGTCACGGTATCAATCGCAGATACGCCTCTTCATATTCGCGTGCACTTTTTTCGGCTGAAAAATCTTCGGTCATGGCTGCGGCAACGAGCTTTTTCATGTGATGCGGCCGGTCGTAATACGTGCTTATCGCCCAGCCGATCGTAGAGAAGAGCGCATCGGGTGTCGCGTCCCAGAACTTGAACCCGGTACCATCGCCCGTCGCCTCGTCATAATTTTTCACCGTATCGTCAAGGCCGCCGGTAGCCCGCACGATGGGGATAGTGCCGTAGCGCATGGAATATATCTGATTGAGCCCGCACGGCTCATAGAGCGACGGCATGAGGAAGAAATCGCTGCCCGCTTCGATGATATGCGCGAGCTCATTGCTGAAACCGATATACGATCCGACACGCCCCGGAAAATGTTTCGGCAGATCGCCGAAGAATCGCTCGAGCCCGCCGTCCCCTGATCCGAGCACCACGAACTGCACGTGCATCGTTCGCAGGATATCGGCTATTTTCTCCGCGACGAGGTGGAAACCCTTCTGGTGAACGAATCGCCCGATGATGCCGATGACGGGTATCGATGCATCCTCCGCAAGAAGGAATCGCTTCTGCATATCGAGCTTGCATGCGGTCTTGCCGGCGAGATCGTTCCTGGAGAATTTCTTAACGGTGAAGCGGTCATGTTCCGGCGACCATACCGAATAATCGACGCCGTTGACGATGCCGAAGAACCTGTTTCCCTTGCCCGAGAGCGCCGGTGCAAGACCGAACGCCCCGTACGGCCGGGATATCTCATGCGCATAGGTGCGGCTCACGGTATTGACCATATCCGCGAAGTGAATGCCGCCCTTAAGGAGATTCACCCTTCCATGGTCCTCGAATTTATCCGCGGTGAAATTCCACCAGTTGAACCCGAGATAATCGTAATGCGGTGCAACGGGATACACGCCCTGATATGCCGCATTGTGAACCGTCAATATCGATCGTGTACCGCGCAGGAACGGGTTTTCCCCATGCCATATCTTCAGATACGCGCATACCGCGGCCGTCTGCCAATCATGCGCGTGCACGATGTCAGGGCGGAACGAAACGTCGTGACAGAGCTGCAGCGACGCCGCGCAGAGAAAACCGTATCGATGCGGATTATCGTGATAATCGTTCATATGCGCATCGTGGTATATGCCGAAGCGTTCGAAATATGCGTTATGCTCGACGAGATATATGGTGACGCCGGGGGCGTGCTCGAAGGAGTACACCGAACACCACTCCTGGTTCGTCCCCATCCATACGCCCATGGGCACTACCGCCGGTCTCATCGCATGGCCATGCAGATCGATGTCGCGATATTTCGGTATTACGATACGGACATCGTGGCCGCTCTTCGCAAGATGGCCGGGCAAGGAACCGACGATATCGGCAAGGCCGCCGGACTTGATGTACGGCGCCATCTCGGAGGCGACGAACAGTATGTTGAGGCGCTTTTTCACCGTTGATGACGCATGTGCGGCTTGTGCAACGACCGCCTGTGCGGTATGGGGAACCGATTTTTTCTTCCGCGCCTTCCGTTCAGCCATGGGGTGCCGTGCAGCGCTTCAGTCTTTTCGTTCGATGCGCTTCACGCTTCCGAAGAACGAGAGATAGTATGTTATCCCGCTCCAGTGCACGACATTGGTGAACAATGTCCGGAACAAAGCGAACGCCGTCAGGAGAAAATACGCCGGTGAGAACACGAACCATGTCAGCCTTGAATGATTATCCTTTATCCGCCATCGTATGAGCGTCGATGCGGCCATGATGGTGAGTATCGTAGAGCCGAGCATGGCCGTCACCGGGATGGTGACCATCGTCGGGTGCTGTACGGTATATACGACGGCCGCCGGGAAGAGAATGAATTGCGCCGAGAGATAACCGAGAAGCACCAGCGCGAACACCCAGAGCGGGCGGAGATAGTTCTTAACCATAAGACCCTGACGGGTTATCCAATCAAGCGTCGGTCCGAGCCGCGGGAACGGATCACGGCCATGCCCCTCACAGGTGGGCACCATGACCACTTTCGCGCGGTTCAGCATGAGCGTCGACTGCATGCCCATATCGTCGGATACATTGCCGAGCCATATCTTCATCATATTAAGCCGCTCGTAATCGACGCGGCGTATCGCCATGCACCCGCCCCATACGGCCGACACCGGCATGAAGTACATGAGGGAATGCTGCAGCGCCACCATGTAGGAGTGCACACGCTCGCCGAACGATCGTGTGTGAAGCGAAAGCCACATGCAGCCCGTGGTGAGCATGACCTTTTTGTCGGAGAGCGGCAGTACGAGGTCTTTTATCCATCGTGCGCTCACCTCGATGTCGCTGTCCATGAAAACGAATAGCTCCTCTTTCTTGCCGGCCGCCTTGACACCTTTGACGAGATTGAAATTCTTCTGCCCGCATGAAACGGCACGGCCTGTCTTTATCAATCGGGCGTTCTTGTGCCCTCGTATCGCCTTGCGCAGCACCGCATAGGCTGCATCATGCTCGTCCTCGACAAGGAAAAAGAGCCGTATCGGATTGTACTTTATCGCAAGCACCGACTTTATATTGCCGGCGAAATCCTTCGGCGCCCCCTTGCACGGCAGGAAAAGCGCGACCGACGGTATATACTTCCTGTCATAGCGCGGCTCACGGAATGTCTTATAGATCCACGGATACTGCAATGCGAAAAAAACCAGCGTGGCCAGCGTGATAAAAATAGCCGTGTTCACCGCGAAGTACAGAATAAATGGCATGCTCATGGTGTACCCTATAGGGAGAGATGGCAGGATTATAGCGTATTTTCTATAAAATGTGAAGTTGCCGGGAACATCGATCCGTTCAGCCGCCGGGCAGCGCTACTTTCCTTCGGCAATGAACAATCGCTGATAGAAGAACACCGCTGCTGCGCCGAGGGCGATATTGGGGAGCCATACGGTGAACCATGCGGGCAATTGCGTCGTACGCCCGAGCATTTCCCCGCCGATGAGGAAGGCATAATACACGAAGACCACCACTACCGAGATGCCGAAGCCCACGCCCTTGCCGCTTCTCCGCGATATCGTGCCGAGCGGTCCTCCGAGCAGGGCGAGTATAAGACAGGCAAAGGGTATGGCATATCGATTGTTGAGATGTATCATGTGCTCCTTCATCTCATCACGCGGCGCGTTGCTTTTCTTCCCGGTGATGATGCGTTTCATGATCTCCCATGAAGGCACTTCCAGATCGCCCCTTCCGTGAAACCCAATGGTATCATTGATGCTTCTATTGATATTGACGACGATATGCGTGAACGGCGTATAGGTCGAACGCATGGGATCATCGCGGTCGGTCTCCTGGATAAGGCCGTTCCTGAGCATGAGGCTTATGATGCGTGAATTCGCCTGATTATTGCTCCAGGTGCCGCTCGCTGCGGTTATCAGCACGGAATTCGCCGATGACTCATTGTCGAATATGGTGACGTTCGAGAGCGATCTGCCGGACATGCCGGTGGCCGATATGGCCCGCGTACCGCCCGGCGGCTTGACAAAGCGATATTTCTCAACGGCGACCGACGGCTGTGAATTGAGCGTATATATCCAGAGCGCACGGTATCGATAATTGGATTCGGGCATGATGACATCGTTGAAGAGCGTCATTATCACAAAGAACGATATGCCGAATATCGCGATGGGACGGTATATGCCGGTAAGCGATATGCCGAGCGCCTTCATTGCCACCACTTCGCTATCCCCGGAAATACGCCCGTACGCCATAATGCTCCCCATAAGCACGCCCATGGGGAGCGTTATGGCGAGATAGCACGGCATGAGATACATGAGCAGTTCCATCCCCTGCACGAACGCAACACCGCGCTCAAGGATGAGCCGTATCGTGACCGGCAGGGGCCCGATGATGAGTATGACGAACGTGAAAAAGAATGCGCCGACGATGAAGGGGCCGAGCGCTTCCCTGAATATATAGCGTGTGATGATGTACCCGCGCATGATCAGTGAACGACCACCATGCTGCCGCCGAGGACAACGGCGAGCACGAGGACCGCGCCCATTATCAGCGCGTCCATGACCGCGGGGAGTATGGCGGCGGCTGCGGCGGCGAACGGCGAACGGAACGTGAAATGCTGTTCAACGACACGTATGATGCAGACGAACATGGCGATAGAGACAGCGGCATACACAATGAGATAGATCGCCGGCTGACGCGCGAGCAGCAGGAGAAAAGCTGCGGGAAGAAGATAGATGAGGAGCGCATTGATCGAGAGCGATGCAGTAAAGAACGTTCGAAGGCTCCTGCCGCGCCGGTATTTCAGCCCGATGATCGACACCAGTGATATCAGCGCCGTGCGTATCGCTGCCGATATTAGAAGGAGCAGAATGGAAGCAATGAGCGCGATGACAGCCGCGATCGGATGCATCGGCAGCCGCATTATCACTGCAAGTGAAACGGCGAGCGATGATGCACCTATCGCGAAAAGGCCGAGGCCTATGGGCACATCGTGCTCGCCGAGCAATGCCGCCGTACGACGCGGCGATACGATGATGCTGTAGAGATATTCGGCGAATGCGTTCATTATCGCTGACCTGCGGAATAGAGATAGAGCGGTACTCCGGAATATTTTGACGGGAGCACGCTCTCTATCCCTGTCTTCACATCGATCTTTTTATCCGCGACAGCGCCCATGGCGCGCTTCAGCTGCTCCATGAAATTACCATCATTACGGTGTTCAATGATGACCGGTTCGGATGGATCGAGCCCGGCAAGCTTGCACGCCTCGGCGATGGCGTCATGCTCGGTGCCGATCATATCGGCGATGCCGTTGCGCACCGCCTGTGCGCCGCTGAATATCCTGCCGTCGAGAAGCGCTGATGGATCACCCCGCAACTTTGAACCGCGGGAAAGCATCACTACGTTCCTGAAATCCGCATATACCGTACGTATCATCTCATTGAAATACTCGGTCTCATCTTCACGCGCTTTTCGATACGGCGAACCCATGTCCTTATTGCGCCCGCTCGTGTACCCCTGATATTTCACGCCGAAGCGTTCCATGAGCCCGCTGAAATTGAGCGTGTACATGATGACGCCCACGCTCCCGGTGATGCACCCCGATGTCGTCACTATCCTGTCCGCAGGCATCGAAATATAGTATGCCCCGGAAGCAGCGACTTCCTTGAAGTACGCGACGAATTTCATCTTACGGTCTTTCTTGAGTTCCATCATCTTGCGGTATATCTCTTCGCATGCCGACGGCGTTCCGCCGGGGCAATTCACGGAGAGCACGATGGCCCGTACACGCGGGTCATCACCGTAGGAATCGAGCGCACCGATTATGGATTCGGCGGACGAGGCGAGCGTTTCTCCAAAGAATGAATTGCCGCGCTCAAGCGACAGTATGTCGTTCACATCGATGATGGCGACACCCGGCTTCGTGAACGCCATCGGTTGTGTCGAGGCGCTCTCCTTCGGAGAAGAACGCGGCGATAATGCGATAGTGACCACACCGGCAGCAAGTCCAAGTCCGATGACCGAAAGCGCGATGATGCCGCGTACAGCGAATGCATTTGGTCTCATTTCGATATTCTCCTAGCGATGGATGGTATAGTACTGCAATGGTTGACAAAATGCAAATCGATGGGCGCAACAGCTGCGATCACACGTGCGAGTACCGGACTTATATCCCGTTGCGTTCGCGATAGACGCGCGGCGGCACGCCCTTCAGCTGCTTGAACATCCTCGAAAAGTGATATTGATCGGGAATGCCGGATGCCTCTCCGACCGAAGCGACGGGCATCGTTGTCGTGGCAAGGAGCTCCGCTGCACGCGCTATCCTCGCCCTGAGCACATACTGCATCGGTGATATGCCGTAATGCCGTTTGAACAGCCGTGTCAGCGTCGATCTGCTCATCGAACATGCTCTACGCATGGAATCGATATCGTGTCCTTCGGCAGGCATCGAATCGACAGTAGCGGCAAGTTCACGTATCGGCTGCGGAATTTCCCGCTTATTTTTGTCGCTGTCAACACAATTCACTATCTCATCCATGACCACGGCTGCGAGTGAACGCGCAAGCGCGGGGATCATCCCGCCCCGCTGCCAACGCGATACGATGTATTCCGCCGAATGAAGCATCGCTGCCGACGGACGCCCCTCTACGATGCCGGGGAATTCACCCCTGTCGCGGCGCGATGCATCCTGAAAGAGCGCGTGACGTCTGCTGTGCGCTATCTCGTACACCGGCTTTCGGGATGTATGGTCGGGTATGATATGTATGCCGCCGAGCAGAAGCGGGCGCTTCCCTGACGGATGATAACGTATCATCCTGTCCCACGGCAGAAAGAAGAACACCTGCGGCGATATCGCATATCGTTCGCCGTTCACCGTGATATACCCGCTTCCGGCATTGCACCAGAGGAGCATCCGCGAACGTACCGGGCCATGCGGGCCGATGTGTTCGGTGACAACGGCATGATTGGCATGCAGAATTATCGCCCGGGGCCATACGACCGCCATTGTGTCTCTCCTCATGGCAGTATATACGGCTGACACAAAAAGACAAATCATGCGTTTTGTATCCATTCACTTCCCTGCCAATGACCATTATTTTGTATGCAGTACGACAGGAGGCTGCCATGAACGCGAAGGAACGTGTACGGCGGACATTGCGCCATGAAGGAACGGATAGGATACCGATGGGATTCTCCGCGAATCCAGGCATCTATCGGAAGCTCCTCGAGCATTTCGCCATTGGTGACGGGGCATCGGCGCATGAGGCGCTCCTTACCGCGCTCAATATCGATATCCGGTCCGTGCATGTTCCGTATGTAGGGAAGAGGCTTCATGCCGAGAATGCGGACAAGACGATATCGGTATCTCCGGACTGGGGCATACGCACACGCTGGGTCGATCACGGGAACGGCGGTTATCAGGACTTCTGCGAATTCCCGCTTTCCGAGCTCACTGCCGACATCGCGAGAACATATCCCCTGCCGTCCCCCGACGATTATGATTATTCACGTGTCGGGGAGCATTGCAGAAAACACGCTGCGTTCTCTGTCTTCGCGGGAGGTGCGGGGCTCGTCGATATTCTCAACGGCATCGGCCGTTTGACCGGCATGGAGAAAGTATTCCTCGATATGGCGCTCGGCTCCGACGCGCTCAGAATGCTCATCGAACGTTATGTCGATGTTCAGTTCTCACGGACGGAACGCACGCTCGCGGCCTCCGCCGGCGGCATCGATATTCTCTGGATAGGCGAGGACCTCGGCACACAGCAGGGACCGATGATAAGTAAGGATATGTATCGGGAATGGATACGCCCGCATCAGAAGCGCTTCATTGACCTCGCGGCGCGTTACGGCATTCCCGTTATGGTGCATACCTGCGGATCATCGAGTTGGGCGTATGAGGATTTCATCGACATGGGCGTTCGCGCTGTGGACACCCTGCAGCCGGAAGCCAAACAGATGGCCCCGGCATATCTGAAACGGAATTTCGGCGGGCGATTGGCATTCCACGGCTGTATTTCCACCGCGGGACCGCTGTCATTCGGTTCCGTAGACGCATGTATCGAAGACTGTAAAAACACTATCGATATCATGAAACCGGGCGGCGGATACTGTTTTGCCCCGACGCATATGATACAGGATAATACGCCGGTCGCGAATGTGCTTGCGATGTACGAAACAGGTCTCCATTACGGACGCTGCTGATAGTTATCAGACACTTGTCCGGCACCGGTTATTTGAGCGGATATGTTTTTCGCTCCCAAATCCTCATGTAAGAAAAATGCAACCACGGAGAAGCACGGAGAAAAGACAGGAGAACACAGAGAAACTGCGGGAATTGGTTTTCACCCAACGGGTGATTCTTTATTTTTTTCTCTCTGTGTCCTCTCGGTCTTCTCTCGGTGGTTTCTCTTTATCCTTATGTGATGTTTTGGGTCGCTGCCGCTCATTGCTTTTTACCCCGCAGCACGATATAGTACGCCGCATCAAGTTAACATAAGCGAGTCGACGTGCAGCCAAGAGAATCATTGAATGCACCCCAGCGTGAAGCGGTCGAGCATAAGGACGGAGCGCTCCTCATCCTCGCCGGTGCGGGGAGCGGGAAAACACGTGTTATCACCTACCGCATTGCTCGATTGATAGAGCGCGGAGTACCGCCCTCGGCGATACTCGCCGTAACGTTCACGAACAAAGCAGCGGCCGAGATGCGCGAACGCGTGAAACTTACCGTAGGCTCAAAACCGAAGAACCTTGTCGCAAGCACGTTCCATTCCTTCTGTCTGCGCGTGCTCAAACATGATATCGACAAACTCGGATACAAGAAGAATTTCACCATTTATGATACATCCGATCAGCGCGCCCTCGTTCGTAATGCCATGAAGGAAGCCAAGGTTTCGATAAATCATTTCGACGAAGGGCTGTTCCTCTACCGCATCGATCAATGGAAGAACAGGTTCATCCACCCCGGCAAGGTGATGCCGGAGAACGATTTCGAGATCTCGGCGGCTACGGTATATCGCCTGTATCAGAAATATCTGAAAGGCTACAATGCCGTCGACTTCAATGACCTCATCAATCTCGTCATTGAGCTGTATGAATCGCATCCCGAAGTGCTTGAACGATACCGCGAGCGTTTCCGCTATATCATGATAGACGAATATCAGGATACCAACCCCTCACAGTACCGGCTCGTGAAACTGCTCGCGGATAAGTACAAAAACCTCGCCGTTGTCGGCGACGACGATCAATCGATATACGGATTCCGGGGATCGGACGTATCCATCATACTTTCCTTCGAGCGGGATTATCCCAATGCGAAGATAATCCGCCTGGAAGAGAATTATCGCTCCACCTCGGCCATACTCACGGTGGCCAATGCGCTCATACGGAAGAACGAGAACCGCCGCGCGAAGACGCTCTTCACGAACGCCGGCGAGGGGACGAAACCGCGATTGTTCGCCGCTGAGAATGATCGGGCCGAAGCCACCGCGGTCGGCGATGATATTTTGACCAAAGCCACGATGAACGGCATTCCTTATAAGGATTTTGCAATACTGTTCCGTATGAATTCGCAGTCCCGCCCCTTCGAGGAGGAATTGCGCATCCGTAAGATATCCTATACCGTGGTCGGCGCTTTCGAGTTCTACGACCGCAAAGAGGTGAAGGACGTTCTCGCCTACTGCAAGCTTTTCGTCAACCCGGAGGATGAAGTCTCGCTCCTGCGTATCATCAATTTCCCGCGTCGCGGCATCGGCGATGGAACGGTCGCAAAACTCACGCAGGAAGCTATCACGAAGAACCTGCCGCTCTATGAGGTGCTCCTTACCGCGATCAACCTCCCCGATATACCGGAGAAGGCACAGCGCGGCATCATCGAGCTTGTACGGTTGATACAGAAATACAATGAGCTGGCAAAAGAAGGCAAAGACGTCGCCGGCATTGTGAATGCCTTTCTCGAAGAGACCGCATATCACAGCGAAGTGCTCAATGAGAGCGATACCAAGGATAAAGCGCAGAAAAAGCTCGAGAACATCGAGGAACTCGTCAACGGCATGGCGCAGTATCAGAAAAGCGTGCGCGAACCGTCGCTGAAGGGATATCTGGATGCCATACTGCTGATGAATGACCAGGAGGAGGAAGAAAGCGAGGGTGTCACCCTGCTCAGCATCCATTCCTCAAAAGGTCTGGAATTCCCGTATGTATACCTTGTCGGCGTCGAAGAAGGGATTTTACCCCATTACAAAAGTGTTACACCTGGTGAGATCGAAGAGGAGCGCCGGCTATGCTATGTGGCAATAACACGGGCCCGGAAGGGATTAACGCTTTCGTATGCTATGAACCGAACCAGACAGGGGAAAACGATCGATACGGCACCATCGAAATTCCTGACCGATATACCCTCCGATAACCTCGATTCATCCATTGATGCACCGACGGCCGGCGGGGATGACGGGTTTTCCTTCTACCAGCGGATGAAAGAACAAGTGCTCAAGCAATAGCGAGCGCGCACGGAACAGGCAGCGGACGCTAAAAATACCTTGAGGCCGCTTTCAAATATGCCGATAATTGCACCGTGGGGTCGGTACGCATCCGGCCTCCGGTAGTTAACATAAGACCGGCCGGTTATTGACATTTACATGCGTTGTGATATTTTGTAACCGCGGCCATTAAAGAGGTGCTCCATGGGCGACGATGAAAAGAAGAAACCCGATGATGAAGAACTGATTGGGGACGAGAAGGAAGAGGAAGAAGGCGAAGCTGCTGCGAAAGCCCCGAAAAAAGGCTTCGCATTAAGCCCGCTTATCGTCCGTATCCTCACCATAAGCATCGGCGTTGTTGTCGTCATCATCGTGGCGGTAGTGACATCGATCATCGTCACAAGCCTGCAGTCAGGGTCGGGGTCCGTCAAGGCCGGCATCGACGATGAAATGGTCAAGGAAGACCCCCCGAAATACTACGAAATGGGCGATTTCAATCTCAACACCTCGGACAAGGACGTTCCACATTTCGTGAAGTTGAAGATCACGTTCGCGTATGATCGGAAATACGAAGAGAACAAGAAATTCGTCCCGGAACTCGGCGAATGGAAGAGCGCGCTCAGGGATATCATCGGCACGAAGTTCTCGGAAAAGAGCTACAATGATCTGCAGGACCAGGAAATACGCAAGGAACTGCGCGAAGAGATAAAGAACGAGATCAATAAAAAGGTCAGGCACGGCGAAGTAAGCGACGTACTATTCGACGATTTCCTCCTCAACTGACGGGGAAATAAGGACGGACGAGAGTGACCGAAGTACTATCACAGACCGAGATAGACGCGCTCTTAAACGCGATATCTGCGGGTGAAAGCGTCGAGTCGGTCGATGCGAAGAGCGTCGAGGTCGAGAAGCGCAAGGTCAAGATGTATGACTTCAAGCGCCCCGACAAATTCTCGAAAGACCAGCTCCGTACGCTCCAGATGATGCATGAGAACTTTGCCCGCGTTACGACGACATCGCTCTCCGCACAGCTCCGCGCGCTCGTGGGAGTGCACGTGGCGTCCGTCGATCAGCTCACGTACGAAGAATTCATACGCTCGGTGTCGAACCCGTCGACGCTCGCCATCATCAACATGGACCCGCTCAAGGGATCGGCCATACTCGAGATAGACCCCTCGATAACCTTTACCATCATCGACCGGCTGTTCGGCGGCCCCGGCGAGGCACCGAAGAACATAAGCCGCGAACTCACCGACATCGAGCTCTCCGTCATCGAGGGCATCATCGTCCGCATACTCGGCAATCTCCGTGAATCGTGGGCACAGGTGATCGACCTCCGACCGCGACTGGGCTCGATAGAGACGAACCCGCAGTTCGCACAGATGGTGCACCCCAACGACATGGTGGTGCTCATCACCCTTGAGACAAAGGTGTCCGACGTCGAGGGTATGATGAACTTCTGCATACCCTACATCACCATCGAACCCATCATCGGCAAGCTTTCGGCGCAGTACTGGTATGCATCGATACGCCGCGGGAATACGGCGGAGAACCTCAATACGCTCAAGGACAAGCTCCTTGATATCACCGTCCCCGCCACGGCCGAGCTCGGCGGCGTCGATGTATCCACGGAAGAAATACTAAACTTAAAAAAAGGCGACACGATAAAGTTAACGAATACGAAGATCACCGACAACCTCGTTCTGAAGGTCGGGGACCGTCGTAAGTTCTACTGCCGCCCGGGTGCCGTCGGAACGCACACCGCAGTGCAGATAACGGGTTACCTCGAAGGCGAGAACAAGATAACCCTCGAAGAGATCTTCAAGGAGGATGAATAGTATGAGCGATGGATCACTGTCACAAGATGAAATAGAGGCGCTGTTAAAGGGCGCTGATGACGCATTCTCTTCCAGCGGCGGCCCGGTCATCGGTTCTGCCGGGGGCAACGGCGGTGCGCTTACCGAAAGCCAGAAAGCGACGTTTTTCGATATAACAAAGGTCATTGCTGAGCACCAGGCGTTCAGCATATCATCCATCTCGACGAAAAACACATCGATCGGCGATCTTGCCATAAAAGTCATGCCCCTTGCCGACCTGAAAAAAGCGCTGAAAGGCCAGGTGCTCGAGGCAAAAGTGACCTATTCAGGCCCGGTGAACGGGGCCGTGTACTATTATCTGCCGAGCAAAGAAGCCGGCGCCATCGCCGCAATAATGATGGGCCATGATGAAAGCGAATTGAACGACATGGCACTGCAGGCTCTCTCCGAGGCGTTCTCGCAGATGGTGGGCGCATCGGATACTGCCGTCAGCAATAAATACGGCGGGTCGCTCTCTGCCATGCCGGTAGAGCTCAAGATAAAAGCCAACTCCGGGTCGATATCACCGACCTCCGGCGAATTGGCCGTCGTGACCGGCAAACTCAACATCGAAGGTGTTGCCGCGGATACACCGTACGTCATGGCGTTCGAGATAGGCCTCGCAAAAAGCTTTGTTACCATGGTCGCCGGCGGAAGCAAGGACGTTTCGACACAGCGTTCCGACGCTGACGCAGCATCCGATCTTGACAGCCTCCTCGGCGGGGGCAATGCCGGAGCGGTGAACGTGAAGCCTGTGGAATTCGGTAATCTCTCACCCGCAGCGAACATTCAGCCGTCGGGCAACATCGGCCTCCTTATGGATGTGACGATGAACCTTACGGTGGAGCTCGGACGCGCCACCATGAGCATCCGCGATATCCTGCAATTGGGCGAAGGTTCCATCATCGAGCTGCAGAAGCTCGCCGGTGAACCGGTCGATCTTCTTGTCAATGGGAAGCTCATCGCCAGGGGCGAGGTCGTGGTCATCGATGAGAACTTCGGTGTCCGCGTAACGGATATCATCAATCCGATGGAACGTGTCGCCGGCGCAAAATGATCGGATGTGCCTTGCCGGCACTTGACCTTGCCGTAACGCATGCTACAATCGTACTATCACCATATCGGAGGATAGTATGATGCGTACTGTCATCGCACTGATACTTGCGACCGCGATCATGTTCGCTCAGGACTTCTCGTTGAGCGATGATTTCGTGAAATATCCGGACGGTTTCCCGGCGGAGTGGATAGCTGCGAACAACTGGAAGATCGTCGGCGGGAAATTCATCAATGATTCGCCGAGCGACCGCGTCATGGTATTCGCCAAGGGCGTGCCGTCAGGCGTGGAACTGAAGGCCGAGGCAGTGCTTGTGCCGAAGGCCGCGCTCTCCGATAGTTGGAAATCATGCGGCATCGTCATCTATGAGAATCCCACGAATTTCTGGCAGTTCGCGCTCATCGGGCCCTCAAAGGAATTTGCATCGAAACTCAGCAATTTCTTCGAGCTCAAGCAGATGTACGGGATGTGGGGATATACGAACAATATATCACCGGTGACGACCGATGAGGTAAGCGGGTTCTCAACGCCATGGAATTACGGCTCGACCTATGTGCTGCGTATCGAGATGAACGAAAAAGGCGTCATCGGCACCGCAAAGTCCGAGGACGGGAAAACGATATGCAGACTGACCTATACGTTCAGGAACAGGAACGGAGCGGTGAGCGGGAAGCCGGGCATATCCGCCGGCGGCGTGAAGACCGAATTCTCATTGTTCCGTACGAAGATAACCAAGCGCGTGCCATAACGATACTTCCGACAGGAGATAGTAATGCGCTTCGGCGACGGACGCGAGTTCTTCGAGAACCGCTTCGGCATGTTCATACATTGGGGGCTGTACTCCATCAACGGCTGGCATGAGCAGGACCAATGGCGCCGTGCCATCCCGAAAGCACAATACGTGAAACTCGCCGCACGCTTCAACCCGGTGAAGTATGATCCCGTTTCGTGGATGAAACTCGTGCGGGATGCGGGAATGTCCTACATCTGTTTTACGACAAAACATCATGACGGCTTCTGCCTGTGGAACACGAAGCAGACGGAATACAACGTGATGAACACGCCGTATAATCGCGATGTACTCGCCATGCTCGCGGACGCCTGTGCGAAGACCGGCGTAAAGCTCGGGCTTTACTATTCATGCCCCGACTGGCATCACCCATACGCACCGCGAGGCGGCGACCACGAATTGCCGACCCCCAACGAAGGCGATACGCCTGATGAAGACCGCTATATCGAATATGTTCGCGCACAGATGCGCGAGCTCGCGACAAATTACGGACAGATATCGAACTTTTTCTGGGATATACCCCCGAAGCGTAATGACCCATCGCTCAATGCCGAATTGCGAAAACTGCAGCCGGGGATCATGATCAATGACCGCGGCTATGATAAAGGAGACTACGATACCCCGGAGCGTCATGTCCCTGCAGGGAAAGCGTTCACACGCCCGACCGAAGCATGTCAATCCGTCGGCCGCGAAAGCTGGGGTTATCGCGCGGACGAAGACTACTATTCATCCGACTTTGTCACTGCAAGCATAGACAAGATACTTGCCATGGGGGGTAATTATCTCCTCAATGTCGGCCCGAAAGGCGACGGCACGATACCCGCCGAAAGCGCGCGCATACTCCGCGCGATCGGGAAGTGGTATAAAAAGACATCGGAAGCATTCGTCGGCGCAGAATGCGCATCACAGTTCACCGATACGGATGACTTTCTGCTCACCATGAAGGACAATGCTATATACGTGCATTTCCACCGGCCGCCGGCGAGCTCGGGTTTCGTTCTCTACCCCATCGATATCGCACCGAAGCGCGCCACCGTACTTAACACCGGCGCCCGATTGAACGCTCGCGTTGAGACCGTTCCTTCGCGGTGGCAGTCGCGTCCGCTCCTCCATGTCAGCGGCATACAATTCGACTCCATGCCGCGTGAAGCGATCATCATCAAACTCGAATTCGACCGAATGGACATCCAGACGCTTGAGGCGATGGCGAAGAAACCGGCGAAAAAAGAATATATCGGATGATAACGAACGCAACGATCGAGAAGATAATGCCGCTTCTCATCAATGAAGTTAAGAAATTCCCCAACCCTATCGTCACCGAGATACGCATGGCGGGCGGAACGCCGTATCACATACTCATATCGACGATGCTTTCGCTCCGTACAAAGGACACGACGACACGCGACGCGTCAGTGAGGCTCTTCGCCAAGGCGGGAACGCCGGAAGGAATGCTGAGACTTACGCCGGAGACAATAGAGAAACTGATATACCCCGTCGGCTTTTATCACACGAAAGCGAAGAGCATCTTGACGACATCTAAGGACATCATCGAGCGCTTCGGCGGGAAAGTGCCGGACACCATCGATGCATTGCTTACGCTGAAAGGCGTCGGGAGAAAAACAGCGAACCTTGTCGTGACGGAAGCGTTTAACAAGGACGGCATATGCGTCGATACGCATGTACACCGTATATCGAATCGTCTCGGCTATGTGCGGACGAAGGAGCCCAATGAGACGGAGATGGCGCTCAGGGAAAAGCTGCCGAAAAAATACTGGCGCATCTACAACGATGTCCTTGTCACCTACGGACAGCATGTATGCCGCCCCATCGGACCGCGATGCACGCTCTGCCCCGTAACGCGCTGGTGCGAGTATTTCAGGAAGAGCGGTCAGCGCGTATAGATATGCATGCTCCCTCTGGCCGCCGGGAGAATGTTCACGCCGAACCAGCAGATGAGCACAAAGAGAATTGCGAACACCAGATAGAACGCCGCCTCTCGGGTGCGTGTCGGATGGTTCATCCGCACGTGCAAATAAACGATATAGACAAGCCACGAAATGAGCGCCCACGACTCCTTGGGATCGAACGTCCAGTAATGACCCCACGCTATCTTCGCCCAGACCGCTCCCAGTATCATGCCGACGGTGAGCATAGCCGTTGCGATGATAACCACCCTGTCTATCGCCGTAAGATCGTCCAGCGCAGCACCGTTCCTGATATACACGGCCGCCGCTATCGCCGCCCCGGCGAGCAGCGCGTATGCAAAGATATAGATAAGCACATGGGGGATGAAGAACGGGCTTTGCAGCGCGGGCATAAGCGCGGCATCGAAATTCGACGGCTTGAAGGCATTGATGCCGAGGAACACGAGTGATACGGCGGTCCCGTATACGAGCACCCATTTGTTCTTCAGCATCACGAAGAGCAGCATGCCGATAAGCGGAAGGAACAATGAATACCAAAGCCGCGTCTCACCGATCGATCGCATCGGCGGACGACCGATCACTATCCACAGATACGCGATATATGACCCGAGCAGCACGAGCCCAAGAGCTATCATTCCCACGCCGACCTTCTGCCGCTGCACAAGGAGCAGAACGACACCTGCTGCCCACAGGGATGCTATCGTAATAACGCAGAGCGTGTATATCACGGTTTACCCCTTGCCAGTGTGAATGACCGCATATAGATGACGACCATGCAGACCGCACCGATGAGAAGCATTATCATCCCCGCGTAGACGACGCCTATCCATGGATCGCGAACCGCATGTATGATACTGATATCCGATAATGCGCCTTTGGCGGCATCATATCCCGACTGATATAGCGTAACCCCATGGATAGTGAACGGTGCATTGACTGCGATCGCCGCTCTCGTGCGCTTTTTATCCGAGGTAACGATGCTGACGACGGACCTGAACTGCCGTGGGGCAGCCCCGACATTCGTCGAATGATAGTCTATCGTGAACGATTCGAGCTTTATCGCAAGCGGGAGCTCCGTATCATTGCCGAACTGGTCCCTTCCGTACCAGACATAGTCTTTCGTATGGACGGTCATCGACACCTGCTGCATTCCGCTGCCCGCACACATGCCGAGGATGACGAGAAAAAGCCCTCCATGCGATGCTAGAAACACCGCATTGCGTACCGTGAACGCACGGCAGCGGCTGGCGATGGCGTAACCGAGCGACACAAGCAGATACAACGCCATGGTAAAGAAAACGATACTGTACTTCATCCTGAACACCCACAACACGCCGCCTGCGGAAAGAAGATGCTCCGATGGCTGGGGTATGAGACCCATGATAATGACGCATGCAGTAAAAAATGATATCGCTATGATGGCATTATGCTTTCCCGAAAGATAGCGCAGTGCCGCGGTATCCTTGAAAAGCACGAACGGTACGATGACGAGCAGAAGAACGACAATGACGAAAACGCCCGATGCCGCTCCGCCGAGAATGAACAGGCGATGGGGGAACATATCGAGAACGGCAGCGCCGACAAAGAATGCGGCGGCGAACAGCACGCCCTGCCGATAGGACCATGGTATTGCCCAGAATGATCGACGAGGGACACGCTCTCCGTTCATGCGTTACTTCCTTGCGTCCGAGAGCCATTGCGGCACAATACTGTCAAGGAATCTCCTTTTCTCCTGCAGGCGCTGTTCACGCCCGACACCGATATGATTCTGCGCACTGTCCTTTGTCGCGACATCGGGAAGCGGTATCTCCTTAGTGAATCCGTGCGATGCGAGTACGCGGGCGAGCAGCACACGGGCCTCCTGTGCCTTCGCTATCCCGGAACTTATGACGCGCGCGGATTCAACCGTCGAATGGAACGATGCCCCATGACTTGCGGCCGCAAAGTCCCATCGCCATTGCGCATGGCGTATGAGCGTAAGCACGTCCTTCATCTCCGCGGCGGCCGCCCCGAGGCTCCAGGCATGCGCTGCCTCGACGTGGGCACGCACCAGGATATTCTCGAGCTTTTTGCGTTCGCTCATGACCGAATCCTGCCGTGCATATACCGTTGCGCGGAGCTCTTCCTCGCTTTCGCGATGGCACACCTGGCATGATGCGGCAATATTGTTGAGCGGCGACTGGATGTGATGATCGGTGAATTTCTGCGCGCCCTCGCTCCGATACGGCATGTGGCAGTCAGCACAGCTCACGCCGCGGCGGGCATGCAATCCGCTCAGATATATCTCATAATCAGGATGCTGGCATTTCAGCATCGGGGTTTTGCTGAGCGTATGCGTCCAATCGCTGAACGCGATGCCGTCGTAATACGCCTCCATGGCCTCGGCGGTAAAGCCCTTGTCCCAGGGGAATGTAAGATACTTCCCCTCGCCCTTGAAATAATATTCCACATGGCATTGCGCGCAGACAAGCGAGCGCATCTCCTGATGGCTCGCTTTCGTAATATCACGGCCGATGCGGGAGAACGCCTCTATGAGCGACGGTCGCGTTATCTTAAGCTGCATGGTCTCATTGTCATGACAGTCGGCGCATCCGATAGGGTTCACGACTTCGCGGCCTCGTGAGGCCCAGCTCCCTTTGTAGAACGCTGCGGCAGAGCCGAGCTCATGCATGAGCCGCGGCACGTCGGTGCTTTTACACGTCCAGCAAGTGGCCGGCATGGAGCCGCCATTCGATCGCATGGGTGCGCCGGTGCGGAGCGTTTCGCGAATATCGGTTATCGCATGCATATGCCCTCTGCCCTGACGGTAATCGAACGAGAACGGATAGCCCGCCCAAAGCACGATCAACGCGGGATATTCTGCGAGCGTATCACGCACGGCGCTGCCGTTGTATCTCGATCGGAAATCCGATCCCGCCGTCCTCAGATACGATTCGTATTCCTTTGGAAAATTCTTTCCCCACTCGGCGCTTCGCGGCTCAAAGGGCTTTATTTTCACCGCAGGCGCGTATGCATAGAGCGCTTCGGCGCGGCGTTCCATTATGGTGAACACCAGCACACCGATGAGAACGACGGCGAGAACGATGCCCCCGTAGAGCAGCCACCCTGCCCGGGGATGTTTTTCGAGCATAGCCTTCAGGTCGAACATGTTCACTCCTTATCCTTTGCGGTCATATCGAGAAGCCATGCGGGCACGGGCCGCCCGGGAAGCGGCAATTGCGCATACGGCGCCGACGCAAGACTGTTCACCCGTCCGTGCGGAACATCGCGATGGCAGTCGGTGCAGTAACGCCCTTTGTTCACCCGCGTATTCGCGGCGAACATCACCCGGAGATTGACATGGGTATGGCAGCGCAGGCAGTTCTTCTGCACGACACCGCGCCCCTCATGCTTGATATGTATCACCTGCGGCTCAAGTCGCAGCGTGAACAGCGCCGCATGCCGCGATCCGTCCTTCGCCTTGAAGAAATAATGATTTGCGATGTTATTATGCGGCACATGACAGTCATTGCAGTGCGCACGTTCCCGATGCGAGGAATGTGCCCAGGTCGCGTACTGCGGCCCCATGATATGGCAATTGACGCAGGCGGAAGGCGAATCGGATGCATACGACCATATCGAAGAAAGATAGAACCCTGCCGCGCCCAATCCGGTGAAAACGCCCGCGAATATGATAAGGGGCAGCCGAAAATGCAGCGGCGGTGTGATCGCTTCGATTATCCGTGCGGCCGAAAAAGCCAATGATGCATCCTTACCGATCGTTGCCAAAAGCCGGGACAGTATACCATCCGTTCTTTCCTTGTCAAACAAGCGTAAGCGATGCGTCTTCCTCTATCGCCGTCAGGTCATTTTATTTCTGCGCTGAAGGACACTACGCCCTGCATCTCCTTCACCGTTGCGAACATCGTAAGCCCCGTCTTCGCATCATTCACTTCCCAATCCACATAGCTTGCGGTGGCCGCCGTTGTCACGTTCACTTCCTTCACCGGCGCTATCCCTATGCCCTTCTTTATCTGCGATACCAGTTCAGCGTACACCGGCGGTTTCACGAATTCGATATCGATACGCGCAAGCGAATCGTTATTGAATATAAGCGACACGTTCGCCGCAGTATCCTTGATGAACACGAGCTCCGTCACGCTGATGGACTTCACGCGCGCATTATCGGCGACGAATTTCGATATGCCGCCGTACGTCGCGCTGCCGTCGCGGATGTTCTGATGCGCCCAGCGGTAATCGGCGTTCCAGTCGATGCCGGGGATGATGCTCCAGAAGGGTACGTTCGCACGCTTCGATGCGCTCGCACTATCGATCACCGCCGCACGTTTCACATCGACGACCTTTTCGGGCACAGCAGCGCCCCATTCGGATATCCGCATGGTGGACATGAACGTCGATTGCCCGGCGCTTTTATCGATATAGTTCTTACCGCGAATGTCCGCTGTTTCGGCGCGGCGAAGCGCATAATCATAGCCGTTCATTGTTCCGGTAAACGTCTTCGGGAATGAAAGTACGTAC
>JBBTBY010000056.1:0-14259 GCA_038043445.1 Spirochaetota bacterium | reverse complement strand
CCTCCTGCATCGAATGCACAGCCTCCTGCATCGAATGCACAGCCTCCTGCATCGAATGCACAGCCTCCTGCATCGAGTGCACTGCCTCCGTTTTCAACTGTTCGTCGTGTCGTTCCAGCGGCTACGCCCAATGGGCGTATGGCGATCGTCGCGAGAACACCTCTTCCCTCCCATTCCTTCTTCGCGCCTTCGCGCCTTCGCGTGAGTTCCTCTCTTTCGAATTATTCTTTATTGCGCAATGTTTTGGGTGCTATGGCTTTGCTCCGGAACATCATGTCATTGGATATGCCCCCTTGCTGACAGGAAATGTAAAAATAGTGCCAGTACCACCCCATTTTGTGGAAGACCTGATAGGCAAAACCATTATCTTATGGTACTATATTCGCCGTACAAGGAGCGTCCCCCGTGGATACACGATTCAAGTCCCCCGAAGCGAGATTCCGCCCTGCGCCGTTCTGGTCATGGAACGCCGACCTCGATGAAAAAGAGCTTACGCGTCAGATAAAGGATATGGCATCGAAGGGCATCGGCGGGTATTTCATGCATTCCCGCGTGGGGCTTATCACGCCGTATCTCGGGAAGAAATGGCATTCCTGCATACGCGCCTGCGTGGACGCGGCGAAGGCGACGGGCACCGATGCATGGCTCTACGATGAAGATAAATGGCCTTCCGGTTTTGCCGGCGGCATAGTGCCTGAAATGGGCAAGGACTATCGCCTCAAGGTGCTTATGCTCACTGCGGACGAAAAGCGTGAGGCCGCGGTGCGTCCCGGAGAGCCCAGCCAGTCGCCGATGTTCTCCGAGGATACATCCGATGATGAAGCGATAACGTCGGTATCCTATGAAGGAAAGAACTTCCGTATCGTGAAGCATATCATGCCCCTCGGCGATGCGTGGTTCAACGGCGCAAGCTATGTCGATATGATGAACCCGAAGGTCATCGAGAAATTCCTCGAAGTGACCATCGACGGCTACAAAAAAGAAGTGGGCGCTCATTTCGGCAAGGAGATACCGGGCATATTCACCGATGAGCCGTGCTACACGCATTTCGGGAAATACCGCGGCTGCCTCCCCTGGACGGAGGGGCTGCCTGCGTTCTTCCAGAAGCTCAAAGGGTACGATATTCTCCCGCATATAGCGAGCCTGTTCTTCCCCGAGGGCGATCACAAAAAGATACGATTCGATTTCTTCGATACGGCGACAAGGCTTTTCCTCGAGGCGTTCGGCAAGCAGTATCACAAGAAGTGCAGAGAGAATAATTTGATATTTACCGGTCACTATATGGCGGAGGATACCCTCGAAAGCCAGACGCAGTGGATAGGCGCCGCCATGCCGATGTATGAATATATGGATTGGCCGGGCATCGATAAGCTTGCGCGGCATGTGGAGCAGACGGTCACGGTAAAGCAGGTGTCGTCCGCTTCCGAGCAGCTCGGCAAGGAGCGTACGTTCTGCGAGGTGTTCGGCATCAACGGGCAGCATTTCGATTTCAAGGGCCGCCGCTGGATACACAATTGGGAGGCCGCGCTCGGCGTCAATTTCGTCAATCATCACCTTGCGCTCTATACGATGATGGGCGAACGCAAGCGCGACTATCCGCCGAATTTCTTCTATCAGCAGGCGTATTGGGACCACGAGAAAGGGCTTTCCGATTACTTCGGGCGCCTTAATTACATGCTTACCCGCGGCAAAAGGAATATCGATACCCTCATGCTCCATCCGATCGGCAGCATGTGGAGCAGCTTCGAGCCTCGGTCGTATGCAGATCCTTCGTCACATGAGGCGGCCGTTTTCACGCAGGCGAAGGTGCGTTATGACGGTGCGTTCAAGGCGCTCACGGATAGATTCCTTTCACGCCGGCTCGATTTCCACTACGGCGACGAAATAATAATGGAAAATCATGCGCACGTCGATGGGAAGAGGTTTGTTATCGGAAAATTCTCATACGATAATGTCGTTGTTCCGCCGAGTCTTACCTGGCGGACGAAGACGCTCGATCTCATACAGAAGTTTTCGGAGAACGGCGGCACGCTCGTATTTGTCGCGCCGACACCCGTGCTCATCGACGCAGAGCGGCCGCTTGACTGCGCGAAGGAATTTCCCGGGGCGAAGATAGTATCTTCCCCCGATGAAGCGATAGCATATCTCAGGACGAAGAAAGAATATATCGGCATTGAGAACACGAAACTCTCCCGTGAGACTGAAGAGATATTCATCCATGAAAGGACGCTTGATGACGGACGTACGCTCATATTTCTCACGAACACGCATGAGACGAAGATCATCGATGCGCGTATCACTATCCCGTATGTCGGGGCGGTGGAGGAGCTCTCCTGCGAAAGCGGCGCGGTGAGCGCGCTTTCGGTGACCGTAGAGAACGGGAAGATGCGTATCGATCGGACATTTCATGGCGGTGATTATCTCATGATAGCCGTGGATACGAAGAAGAAGCCGGTGCAGTACGATAATGCCGCTGTTTCACAGAGTGCAAGGGGTCATGACCCCTTGTTCTCAATTCGCGGGGAAGCGTTCGCTTATAATGCGGTATCCCTCTCCTCTTGGAAGGGCGCGCTCGCTGAGGACAATGTCCTTCGCATCGACAGGCTCTCTCTATGGCTCAACGGCGAGCATGTCCTCGATGATAAGCCGATGCACAAGGCATGGGACGAGCATTTCTATAAGGCGGCCGACGGTACGCCCTTTGCGGCGGAGTATCGCTTTTCGGTCATCGATATGCCGAAAGGTACTGTGCGTGCTGTGATAGAGATGGCGCATAACCTTTCATCGATATCGCTCAACGGTACGGCGATCAAGCCTGACGGGAAGTTATGGCATAATGACCCTGCATTCAGAACGGTCGATATTTCAAAGGCCGTCGCAAAAGGCGAGAATGTGCTTCGCATCGAAGGGAAGAAACTGAACAATATCACGCGCACCGCCTGCCATCGCCGCGTGAAAGAGGATGAATTCCCGTACAACAATAACGAAGTGGAAGCGGTGTACATCATCGGCGATTTCGGCGTGGATAATTGGGAGAACAGGAAATTCTCCATCGCGAAGAAGCCGCCGGTGTCGATGAACGATATCACATCGGCCGGTTTCCCGTTCTATGCGGGAAGCGTTTCGTGTACGGCGAAGGCCTCGTTCAAGAAAAAGCCTGCTGAAGCGTACATCGAGCTTTCCGATGTGCATACCCCGTCGGCGGAGATACGCGTCAACGGGAAAAAAGCGGGTGTGCTCCTCTGGCAACCGTATCGACTCGATGTCACGAAATTGCTCAAGACGGGCGTGAACAGCATTGAAGTGATATTCACCACGGACCTGCAGAACCTCATGGGGCCCAACACCATGCCCAATGGGCTGCCCAAGGGCGTCGGCCCGGGGTCGTTCCGTGAAGAGCATGTGTGGAGCGAAGAGCTGCTCCTGTTGCGGCGCGGCATCGGCGGCGTCCGGCTTTTGTATCGATGAGTACGATAAGAACATCAAAGGATAATGCATGACAACGATACCGCTCGATCATCCGCTCAGAAAAGCATCGTGGATATGGCCGCAGACATATATGTATCTTTACAATCACTTCGCGCATTTTCGAAAGGACTTCGATCTTGCACGACTGCCGGTGAACGCCCCGCTTTTCATCACCGCCGATAAGGCGTATAAATTGTGGGTGAACGGGACGTATGTCTGCCGCGGTCCTGCACGGGGTTATCAGTCGCATTGGCCGTTCGATGAGGTCGATATCGCATCGATGCTTCGTCAGGGGCATAACTGGATATCCGTCGAGGCGTATAATCCCGGCATAAGCACGTTCCAGTATCTGCATCAGACGAGCGCGGGTTTTCTCTGTGCGGCGGCATGGGACGGCTTTTCTTTTGTGTCCGACCGGAAATGGCAGATGCGTCGATCACCGGCGCAGACGCGCGAGACAGCGCGCTATTCGCTGCAGATAGATTTTCAGGAGCATATCGACTTCCGTCTCGATGACCGCACATGGATAACGGATGAAAAACCGCCGGCGAATTGGCGTGCGGAGATATTTCCCGAAGGCGGGCAGCAGTTCCTTGAGTCTCCGTTCGGCAGACCGCCCTATACGAGCGTAGAGCCGCGGGGAATACCGCTCATGCGTGAGACGGTAGTTGCACCGGAACGTATCGCTGCGCATATAACGGTGCCCTGCGGAGAGAACTATCGTACATGGAAAAATGTTTCCTGGCCGTTCGTCCGCGAAGTGTGGGAGAAGCAATGGGATAATGGCGCCGCCGTAAAGGGGAAGAACATCGGCGATTCGTTCGAGGTGGTCATCGAGCCCTCGGGCGAAGGAAAAATGCGCGCGGTCACGCTTGCCATGCCGAAGTATGTGGTTGGTAATGTCATTCTGGATGTCAACGGTGCTTCGGGCGGAGAGATAGTAGATCTTAATTTCCATGAACGAATGAACGGCGAACGCCCGTCGCTCAATCTGCCGGGATGCGGATGCTCGGCCGCCATGGCGAACCGTCTGCGCTGCGCCGCGGGAGAGACAAAACATGAATTCTTCCATCATCTCGGCTTCAGCGCAATTACTATCGTCGTGCGGGATGCGCCGTCGGCTCTCACGGTACGTCTTGCAGTGCGGGGTGTCGGCTATCCGTTCACGATGCGCGGTGCATTCGAATGCTCCGAACGTACGCTCAACGACATACACGCGATATCCCGGCATACGCAGCAGATATGCTCGCTCGATGCTTACGTCGATACGCCGTGGCGCGAACAGGCGCAGTGGTGGGGCGATGCGCGCGTGCAGGCGAAGAACACGTTCTATCTGGACGGTGATGCGCGCCTCCTCGCACGCGGCATACGTTCGATAGCAGGCCAGAGCACGCCCGAGGGGCTCACCTACGGGCACGCGCCGACGTCCGCGCACAACTGCATACTCCCGGATTTTGCGCTCACCTGGATACTGACGATATGGGACCATTATTGGCAGACCGGTGATATATCGCTATTCGTCGAACAGCTCCCGCGTATTGAGAAGGTGCTCGGGTATTTCGATACACCCGAGGCGCGTCATGTGTCGGGGCTTCTGCGTTACGACAGACGGCTTTGGCTGTTCGAGGACTGGTCTACGCTGTACAAAGGCGAGATACCGACATTCCTGAACCTCTGGTATCTCTTCACGATGCGCACACTTGCACAGATGGCGGCGCTTGCCAGGAAGGGAGCAGAAGCGAAACGCTATCGCGCCATCGCTGAAAAGCACCAACGCCTCGTCCTTTCACATCTCTATGACCCATCGGCAAAGTTGTTCTGCGGCGGGCTCGATGAGAAGCTTAAGAAGGTGAAAGAGATATCGGTGCATGATCAGACCCTCGCGCTCATGATGGACCTTACGCCCGAGGCGCATGAGACGATGATACGAACACGGCTCATGCCGTTCCTGAAAGAGGAGCCGCTCGACGGCCCGATACCGTCGGCATTCTGGGTGACGTATACGTTCGAAGAGATGGTGAAGCGCGGATACGGCCGCGAGGTGATCGATTTTATACGGAAGAAATGGTCACCGATGCTTGTAAGCGGCACCACGTGGGAAGGCTACGGCTGGTCGGACGGCAAGGCCGGCGGTACGGTATCGCATGCGTGGACGGCGCATCCGTCATTCCATCTGGTGAACATCCTTGCCGGCGTATCGCAGACCGGGCCGGCGTGGACATCGGTGCGTGTCGCGCCGCAATTCGTCGACGGTATCGATAATGCCCGCGCGCTCATCCCGTCGCCGAAAGGCGATATTTGTGCATCATGGAAGCGGACGGGGAATGCTGCGGAGTTCTCGCTTTCCATTCCTGCCGGTGTGACGGCGAATGTCGAGCTTCCCGGCGTGAAGAAGACAGTACGCGGACCGGCGGAGTATCGGGAGAACGTGGAATTGAAATAAACACTCACCCATCCCCCGTGGCGGCTTTGGCCATCCGTGGCCGCCGCCAGTAGCGCCGTCCTTGGCGCACACCGCCGCGAAATACGCGGCACCCCCTTCCCTCTCTCATATTTCCGTGAGAGACGCGTGCGGCATGGATGCCGCTGTTGGCGCGAGGCAGGATGCCGATTTGCGCCAAGGGAAGGGGTCGGGGGATGGGGTGAGTGTGTGAACGGCAAGGGGCGGCAGAATTTGACAAGCCATTTATATATTGTAATCTATCGCACGAGGAGTTCATAATGAAGATAGGCAAAGACGAAGTTCAAAATTCATTCGATGCGGCGAAAACGATATTCGCGGCGAACAACATCGATGTCGATGCTGCACTGAAAAAGATGGCGGCGCGGAGCATATCGCTTCACTGCTGGCAGGGCGATGACGTTTCCGGTTTTTCAGCGGGCGTGCTTGACGGCGGCATACAGACTACCGGCAACTATCCCGGCCGCGCGCGCAATTGGGATGAGCTTAAGGCCGATATCGAGAAGGTGCTTTCATTCCTTCCCGGCAAACATCGGGTGAACGTACATGCTATCTATGCGAACGCCGGCAAGGCTGACCGCGATGCGCTTACTGCCGATCATTTCCGCCCGTGGATAGACTGGGCGAAGCAGAAGGGCGTCAAGCTCGATTTCAACGGATCGTTCTTCTCGCATCCGAAAGCGGGCGGACGCACGCTCTCGAGTCCCGACAGGTCGATACGCGATTTCTGGGTGAAGCACGGGATCGCATGCCGCGATATCGGCGCGGCTATGGGTAAAGAACTCGGGGGAGCGGCCGTCGTCAATCTCTGGATACCCGACGGCATGAAGGATACCCCTGCTGACCGCTATGCGCCGAGGAAGATACTGCGGGACGCGCTTGATGAAGTGTTCGCAAAAAAGATCGATGCGCAGTACATGAAGGACGCTGTTGAGTGCAAGCTCTTCGGCATCGGCAGTGAATCCTATGTCGTCGGCTCGCATGAATTCTACATGGCATACGGGCTTTCGAAAGGCATCATGCTCTGTCTTGATATGGGGCATTTCCATCCGACGGAGACCGTTGCCGACAAGATTTCATCGATACTCACGTTCATGCCGGAAGTGCTCCTGCACGTGAGCCGCGGCATACGCTGGGACAGCGACCATGTCGTGACATTAAGCGACGATGTGCGTGCGCTCTGCGAGGAAATAGAACGTGGGAACGCCTGGGGCCGCGTGAATTTCGCCCTCGACTATTTTGACGCATCGATCAACCGTGTGGCGGCATGGACCATCGGCGCGCGGGCTGCGCTTAAGGCAATGCTCATCAGCATGCTTGAGCCGACAACGGCCATGCAGAAGGCGGAAGTATCGGGCGATTATGCCGAGCGCCTTGCGATAATGGAGGCGGCGAAAACGCTCCCGGTCGGTGCGGTGTGGGATATGTATTGTCTTAACGCCGGTGTGCCGCTTGAGCATGAATGGTATGCGTCGGTGAAGGAATATGAAGGCGCGGTGCTTTCAAAACGGAAATGATCGTTTCGGAATGAGGCATCACTTCACGCCATGATTGTTGAGGAATGTCGCATATTTCTTATCGACCTTCAGTATGTGCTCCGACAGCCAGTCGTTGAGGAATTCGAGCATGTCCTTTTCGAATGTATCGCTCCCGTTCTTTTCGTAATCACGTATCGTGTCGAAAAATGCGTCGTGCTCGCGCTTCTGTTCGCTGAAATCGTCGTACTTGAAACGCAGGAGGAGCCGCTCCTCGGTGGAGAAATGGGTGATAGCGTAATCGTTAAGCGATGACAGGATATTCCGTGAAATATCGCGCACGTTCGCGCCGGCCATCGCATCGAAAAGTTTGCCGATGAGCGAGAAGAGATGCTTGTGCTGAGCATCAAGTTCCTCGACGCGTACGCTATACTCGGGTTTCCATGACGGGCGCTCTGGCATGCCGTCAGTATATACGCTTAAGGCTGTTGCGCAAGACGCGAAAAGTGCTGCTTATTGAACTTGACCTTGCCGTCAAGACGATATATCATTTTCGACATGATACGACTGTCACAAACGGTTTCCTGCGCGGGCTGTGCGGCAAAACTCCCGCCGTCGCTCCTTCGGGAGGCGCTCAAGAACATGCCGGTGTTCGATGACCCCAACGTCATCGTCGGTACGAACACGCTCGATGATGCGGGCGTCTACCGCATCGGTGATGTTTTTCTCGTACAGACGACCGATTTTTTCCCGCCGATAATCGATGATCCGGTGCGCTTCGGCGAGGTTGCTGCGTGCAATGCATTGAGCGATGTCTACGCCATGGGCGGAAAACCGCTTACCGCGCTCAATATACTCGGCTTTCCCTCGACACTCTCGCCGGACATCCTCGGTGCCATACTCGCCGGCGCTGCGAACAAGGTCCGCGAAGCGGGCGGTGCCACCGTCGGCGGTCATTCGATACGGAGCCCGGAATTATTCTTCGGCCTTGCGGTCACCGGCACGGTGGACGGTACGCATATCCTGACGAATACAGCGGCCCATGACGGCGACGCGCTCGTGCTGACAAAAATGCTCGGCACCGGGATAATGACGACAGCCCGTAAGAACGATACAATATCCGATGACGATCTTACCGAAGCGATAACGAGCATGACGACGCTCAATGCCCGTGCCGCAGAACTTGCCATCGCTCATAATGCCCATGCCGCCACCGATGTGACCGGTTTTTCGCTTCTCGGCCATGCCATGCAGTTCGCGCAGGCGAGCAAGGTGGATATCACGTTCGATGTCGGTGCCATACCGCTTCTCGCCAACGTACACGCTCTCGCGGCCGCCGGTGTAAAGACAGGCGCTGCGGCGCGCAATCTCGAATACGTGAAGAACGCCGTTGCATTCGGCGAAAGCATCGATGCGGCGACGAGGGATATCCTTGTCGATCCGCAGACGTCCGGCGGACTCCTTATCGCCATGAAGCGCAAGGATGCCGAGGCGTTCGTCCGTGACTACGGGACTCCGGCGGCTATTATCGGAACGGTGAGGAGCGGGGCCGGTATCATCTATGTTCGATGATGAACGATATGCACTGATCGAAGGCGGAAATAGGGAGAAGAACAATGGCTGATACAGCGCTTGATTGGCATGATATTCGCGGCTCTGTCGAAGGGAAAGGGTACACCGATACGGAGCGTTATTACGACCGTCTCCCCGCACGGGCGAAGGGCGTAGTCCCCGATGTCGTCTGGGGATTAAGCCGCACGGCCACCGGTATGTGCGCGATGTTCACTACCGATGCGCCGGAGATACATGCCCGATGGGAGCTTTTGAACGATCAGATAGGCGAACCGAATTTCCCCGTCGCGGGTTTCAGCGGCCTTGACCTCTATGCCGATGATAATGGCACATGGAAGTGGGCGGCAGCGGGGCATCAGGTCAAGGATAAGCATCCGGAGTGCTGTCTGGTGAACGGCTTGGCGGAAGGCTTGCGATCGTATCGCGTGTATCTCCCGCTTCGGAACCCCGTCGAGAGCGTTGTGATAGGCGTTCCGAAAGGCGCGCACTTTTCTTTCGTCGCACCGCGAAGCGTTCGACCCGTCGTGTTCTACGGTACATCCATTGTGCATGGCGCGTATTCATCGCATCCGGGTATTGTGCATCCGTCCATCATCGGAAGGCGTATCGATCGTCCGGTCATCAATCTCGGTTTTTCCGGGAATGCGAAGATGGAAGAGTCGCTCGCACACCTCGTCGCGGAGATCGATGCGTCCGTGTATGTCATCGATGCGCTGCCGAACATGGATATGACGCTTGTCAGGGAGCGTGCGGAGAAATTCATACGGATACTCTGCGGCAAGCGGCCGAAGACGCCGGTGCTGCTCGTCGAGGACAGGCCGTACACGAATTACTGGATACGCCCGAACGTGAAGCGCTCCATCGAGGAAAAGTGGGCGGAATTCCGGCGCATCTATGAGCTCCTGAAGCACGAAGGCGTCGGGCAGCTTTCGTATATCGAAGGACGATACCTTTTCGGCGATGACGCCGAGGCCTCGATAGACACATCGCATCCGAGCGATCTGGGCTTCATGCGCATGGCCGATGTGCTTACGCCCGTCATCCGTTCGCTCCTGTGACACTGCGATTGTAAATCCGTCATAGTTTCGTATTATCATGCGATGAAAAAGAACGTACAAGCGATAGTGCTCTGCTCAGGCGGGCTCGACAGCCTTCTCGCCTGCGCGATACTCATCCGTCAGGGTGTTGCGGTGACGGCACTTCATTTCGATATGGGGCTCGGTGCCGCGGTGCTCGCGCGGCGTTTCGGTATCGATGTGTCGCCGCATCCGGTGGGTGCGCGTGTCGCTTTGCTCGGTGCGGTGTTCCGTCCCGTGCCGCTCGCGCCCGATTATCTGCCGGTGCTCCTGCATCCGCCGCATGGCTACGGCTCGGCGATGAATCCGTGCATAGACTGCCATGCCTATATGTTCCGTACCGCGAAGCATATCATGGACAGCGAGGGGTTTGACTTCGTCGCTACCGGAGAGGTCATCGGCCAGCGTCCGATGAGCCAGATGCGCGACAAGCTCGATATCGTTGCCCGCGATTCGCTCCTTGGCGACAAGCTCCTGCGTCCGCTGTCGGCCAAACTCCTTCAGCCGACCGCACCGGAACGCGACGGCATCATCGACCGTAATGCGCTCTACGACATCGAGGGGCGGGCACGCGACAGGCAGATGGCACTCGCGGAGGAATTCGGTCTTACGGATTATCCAACACCCGCAGGCGGCTGTCTCCTGACCGACGAGCCGTTCGCGCGACGTCTTAAGGAATATATCGCGCATACGCCGGAAGAGGCGATATCGCTTGATGACGTATCGCTCCTGAGCTTCGGTCGGCATTTTCGCATCGGTAAAGCCAAGCTTGTCATCGGGAGGAATGCTCTTGAGAACAGCGTGCTCGAACATTTCGCGAAGGGACGCGTGCTTCTGACGCCGGAATACCGCAGGGGGCCCTCAGGCGTTCTCTGCGGTGAGGGCATGGCGGAGGGATCGACGATACGCGATGCGCTCAGCGTGATCGCTTTCTATTCGAAAGAAGAACGCACGGAGCTTCCGATAACTGTCCGTGTCGGCGATACGATGACATCGATGTCGCTCTCGCAGGAAGACAGTGAGCGCGGCAGGTCATTTGCGAACATCAACGGGTAGATCGTCGGCAATAAAAAACCCCGGCATGCGCCGGGGTTTTTTGCAGATACGTTTTTAATAGCGCTGGCCGCCGTAGTCGCCGCCGCGTTCTTCACGCGGTTTCTGCGGGCGTGCATTGTCGATACGGAGGGTGCGGCCTTCGTATTGCTGGCCGTTCAGGGCTTCCTTCGCCTTGGTGGCGCTTTCGACCGTGCCCATTTCGACAAAGCCGAATCCCTTCCCGGGGATGACGTTCGCGCTCGCTACTTCGCCGTGCGCGGCGAAAAGCGTGCGCAGCTGTTCGTCGGTCACCGAGTAGCTCAGATTCCCGACGTAGAGTTTCGATTCCTGCATTCGCGATCTCCTTACAGTAAGTTGCAATGCGACCAGCCGGAGGCGATGCAGTGACGCGACCGAAACTCCGGTGGAGGTCATTACGCGGCAATTATAGCATAATGACTTTTCTTCGTCAAGGAATTCTCATATTCCAAGCCGATTCAGTCAGCGATATCCATATCGGAATTTGCCAGTGCTATGCTGTCCCCGGCGGTCAATGCCGCGACCCACGGCTGCGAGCGATAGCATTGCGTCCCGAATTTCGGCATCTCTTCCGGGAGGAAGAACATGCCGCCGCTCCTGAGCACGCCGCCGTTGATAAGACGGTCGGCCATCGCGATGCGCAGGCTCGAATCGCGCGGGAGGTCCTTCGGATCGGTCACATCCTCGCGGTCGAACACGAAGTAGACGCCGTCCTTGCCGCTCGAGTGCACGGGGAAGAGATAGAGCTCATGCTGATAGCGCACGAAGTTCACATCCTGCGAATAGAACGACCCGTATTCGGGGCTGAATATCCATGACGAACACATGATGCCTTTTGCCGGTGACTCGGGTACGTATTTTTCGTAGAACGGGAACGCTTCTTCCATCGATGCGCGGCATTTATCGATGCCCATGCCGCCGCCTTCGGGAATATGCATGGCAAGGAGCATATCGTCACGGGCCACGGCATTCTTCCATATCGATACCGGTAATCTCACTTTTTCGCGTGCGGCCGTGCCGGTCGGGAGAATCGGATTACCGATGATATTCGTTCCGTCGAACGCAAGCGACGCGGTAAAGCCGTTCTTTTCGTTCACCTGCGGGATGCTGTCGACGAAACCATCGCCCGTGAATTTGAGCCCGGGTTCGGACAGTGCGAGCACTTCATGGGTGCGGCTGTTGCGGTATACGCGAATGGCGTAACGCATGGGGTTAATCACATACTGCAGACGACCGAGCCGGAAGAGTACGCCGTCGTAGTGATTGCGATACCAGGGAACATGCGTATGCGGGGAACCGATCTTCCCGCTGTGAAATCGGCCGAAGCGGGCAACGCCGATGCCGTAGTCAAGAAGTACGCCGTCGGTGATATCCGCCGGTATGCCGCGAGCGCCGTGAATGGCTATCGTCCGTTCAGCGGATGCGAGCACAATGAGGAGATAGAATACGCCGGCATCGCTGCCGAGTTTCTCGGTGAAGAGCGGCCATTTGCCGAACTGATAATAATCGCGCTTGAGATAGAGGAGGCGGTAGCAGTGCCATGCCATATGCGAGAGCGCCTCGTCGGAACGGATGATGCCGGCGGTACGGACGAGCACATCGATGAGCCCTGCATCGAGCTTTGCTCGGGCGCGAACGTCCTTCACATAGGCATCGTCGAGGAAGAACGGATGCGGGTAGGGGTAGCACGCCTCCGATTCCGTCCACGCCGGTGTGAACGCTTCGACGGCGTCCGATCCAAGGTTCTGTACTACCGCCGCTATTTCCATGTTCATCCCCTTTGTGCCGGATACCTATCGTTGGCGTGTTCGGTCAGCGGAACGATGCGAGATATGCGCGATAATCCTCGTATCCCGGCGCTATCCCGTACGTATACACGAAGGTGCTCGCTATCGTCCGCGCGACGATCGCCTTCTGATAGTTCTCCGGTACGCGCTCCATTATCGCCTTCATGCCGATGCGCGATACGAGGGAGGCCGGTATATGCCTGGCGAGCACGGCGGCGCGCAATGTTCCGTCGGCGAACAGGTCGGACCGCGATATCGCCGTCGTCACTTCATTTATCTTCGCCGAAAGCGCATCGGAAAGCTCAGAGACAGGGCGCTTTGTCTCCGCATGGAGCCGCCAGAGCACCTCGAATTCCGCGCGTGATTTCGCACGGACGACAGCGACTATCTCCTCGATATACTTTTTGCGGAACAGAGGTTCTTTGCCGTCATGGAGCACCATATGCTCGTTGAACTCCTCGTCAGTAAACGCGAGCCCGGACAGCACCTCGAGCGACGATGAGGTGACGCCGCCTTTGTTCGTGGAACTGTCCTTGAAGAGCAGCACCCCTTTGCGCTCGAGCGCGATGCGCGCATCCTGCGTGATGAAAAGATTCGCTCCCTCCACGATGAAGCGGTATTTCGGTGTGCCGTTCGCATCGATGAGCGTCTGCCAATTCGTGCCGTCTATCGATTTCGGCCGTCCCCCGCAGGGAACGAAAAGATCGGCCTTCACCCGCGCGTCGAGGTGGAAGCTGTTGCGCAGTCCCGCCCCGGAAACGACGAGCGTGCCGTCCGGGAGCGTGATATTCCTGTCGGATACGCGCACTTTGAAGCCTTGTGCCGAGAGCTTTTTCTCGTCGAAGTGACCGGAATCGATGCGCGCGGCGGCAAGCCGTGAAAGTTCAGCGCGGTCAAGTCCAAGGGGGTCATACAGGACACCGCCGCCGTCGATGATCGCGATGGTCTTATCCTTCGAGATGAGTATCTCATTGCTGCCGAGGTCGCCGTCGGGTCCGCCGGTCTGCACTTTCGTTACTGTCGCCTCGTCGATGGCGAGCTTTTCGAGTATGCCGAGCACGTATTCGTGTATGCCGTTCGTCGTCATCCCGTAATCGATATGCGATACGCCGCCGAGATACGCGGCCTTGCCGGTGGTGAATCCCTTCCAGTAGCGGTAGCCGCGGTCGCGTGCGCGTTCGCAGGCTGAGTCCATGAGGTCCGCCGTGCCCTCGTCCGGTCCGAGGAACAGTATCTCTTCATCGTAATTGCGGATCTCCGCTTTGTGTTCCGGGAGAATGAGATCGAGGAGGCCGTCGACATAATCGCGGAACGCGCTTGTCGCATCGGGTCGCACATCCTTCGTG
>JBBTBY010000055.1 GCA_038043445.1 Spirochaetota bacterium | reverse complement strand
GCCAGCTGCCTGTCAGCACTCGCGCGAAAACCGGCAACAAGGTCTTGTAACCGTCACCACACCGCGCGAAAAATCCCGCCGCTCATCGCAGGTATCGAAATACCCCACGATGCGCCCTTCTTCGCGCATGTCCCGTAACCGTCAGCAGCATTTGCGAATTCTTTCGGCATCGCTTCGCAGAGTATATCGGCAGTAAAAACCGCGTTCGTATGATTGACGACAGTGAAATATCCTTCCCGTTCGGAAATGGCATGATAGGTACGTTCGATGAACGGCGCATCGGCAAGCTCTATCGCATCGCGTATCCCCGCTGTCTGTTTCAGATATGCGTATATCTTCCATGATGCATCATTCTCAAGCGCATGCGGCGTATTCGCCCGTATGGTCTCTATACCGGCACCGAGGAATACCGCCGTCCCTTTGCCGTACTTCTTCGATGTCATCGCCGGCGTACCGTCCGTCCAGCGCATGAGGACATCCGCGCTCTGTTCGCGTATCGAGAGACGCCAGTCCTGCTTCCCCGATATCGTCAGTCCGGCGAGTGCTTTCGGTGCCGAGGCATCGGCATTCATGGCCATGGCCTGCGCGACTTCGCGGTCGACACGATCAAGCCCGAACACCTCCGATGAGCGCGTAAAGTGACCGCCGTCATAGGAGAGGAATATCGTTGCGCCGTCATGGGCGCGCTTCATGATGCGGTTCCAATTCGTCGCAAAATAATTCGAATGCCCTGCTATGGATGGGCAGATGAGAAGATCGTATTTTTCGAGCGCGTCATGCGGGTAGATAAAATCGACTTCCAAGCCCGCCTGTTTGGCGAGCACGAACGCATTATAGAAAAGCGTCCACTTCTCGCCGCCGCCTATCTCGCGGTCGCGGAGCACTATCGCCGCGCGTTTCTTCGTTTCAGGCAATCGCTTGATATCCTTTACGACCGCGGAGAATTTTCTGAACTCCTCGCCCGCGGGCTTCACACGCTTATTCGCATCGATGAGCCCGAGGCCGTCATTCTCCATCTGCACCCAGCGATAGGGAAGTTTTTCGCCGCAGGTGAAATCGACGCCGCACCACCAGATGCAGCCGAGATCTCCGTTGGCGAACAGACTGAAAAGGCGCCGACGGATGAAATCGGCGGATGATGCTTCCGAGAGCGTCGTATCGCCGAGCGTGCCCGTCTCTTCGCAGAGGCAGGGCTTTTTCCCGAGCGATGCGTAGAAGCGGCTTTCGGCCGTCGCGTGCAGGTTCGGGCGCATGGAGTTGAGCGAATCCATGAAGCAGCCCGGCGTGAACGGCGGATACGGATGCACGGTGAACACATCGACGCTTGCCGCCGAGGCATCGATGGCCCAGGGAGTATTGTCCGTCGCATACGGAGCCAATGAGTGCATGCCGGAAATGACGGGATGATCCCTGTCATTCACACGAAGTTCATTGGCGATGGAACGAAGCCATGTCCACGCCGCCTCACCGCTCGGGCACTGCATGAAGCAGTTATGCTCATTGCCGTATTCCCATCCGATGATGGTGTTGTTGCCGCTGTAGCGCTTCGCGAATTCACCGCAGTAGAGCATCTCCCATTTGAGCATGAACGGAGCGGCATAGATATTCCTGTCCTTGCGCCATGCCACATCGAAAAGCATGCCGCTCATCCAGCCGGTCATAAGAGCGACTATCAATTTCAAGTCATGCTTCTTCGCAAGCCGGAGGACAGTATCGAAACGCTCCATCATCCGTTCATCGATCATCGATGGATTCTCTATCGATGTCGTCATCTCGTCATGACGCATGACTATCTCACGCCATTTATTGCCGACGCCCACTTCCTTGAGCGGCTGAAAATCATCCCAGACGGGGAATATGCGCACCGTGTTCATGCCGATGGCTTTTATCTCGCCGAACTCGCCGTCGATCTCAGCCTCGTTCCATTCGCTCCACATCCGCGGCCCGCGGTTGCGCGGCCAATAATTGACGCCGAGAAGGAATCTATCGCCGAGTATGGTGCTCATAGGAATGCCTCCGATTGATGATATGATATGCGTAAAACAGCATATCGCAAATATCCATTCCCGCATTTTTGATGCCTGCCCCAGTATTGGCTGACACCTCTGGCTCGGCGAAGCATCACCGCACCGGCGTATTCCTCCATTATTTTTGCAGAAAAGTCCATTCCTGCATGCCGCATCATCCATTACGATATGCGCATCCTACGGTGGAGTCATCCATGAGAACGATAGCTGTTGTCAGTGCCGATACCGAACTCAAGAAAGGGCTTTCACTGATAGCCGATCATCTGCCGGTGGTGTTCGGCGCGCGCGCCAATGCGCTGTCCGTGAGCTTCAAGCGCCGGGCGGGAGAAGGATATTCCGTGACGGTCGACGGCGACGATATCACGGTGAACTTTGCGCGGACGAATCAGGCGTTCCGCGCGCTCGGCATCATAGCCGGATATGCGAACGAGGGGAAAAAACCGAAAAGCTTCGAGGAGAAGCAATACTTCTCGCTCATCAATGTCATGCTCGATGTATCGCGCAATGCGGCGATGACGCCGGAGAAATTGAAAGAACTTTTCGTGCGCTTCGCCCTTATGGGCATCAACAGCTTCATGCTCTATACGGAAGCGAATTACGAAGTACCCGGCGAACCGATGTGGGGCTACAATATCGGCGGATATTCCATCAGGGAATTGAGAACGCTCGACGGCTGGGCGGAGTCGCTCGGCATCGAGATGTTCCCCTGCATTCAGACGCTTGCGCATCTTCGCCGGGCGCTCCAATGGCCTCAGTATGAAAGCGTTCGGGACACCGAGACCGTGCTCATGGTCGGCGAGGAAAAGACGTACGAGCTTATCGACAAGCTCGTCGGCGCAGCGATGCTGCCGTACAAGTCCAAGCGCGTACATGTGGGCATGGACGAGGCGTGGGACCTCGGCCAGGGAAATTATCTTCGCAAGAACGGCTATAAGACACACTTTGAGCTCATGCGCGATCATCTCTCACGTGTCATGGGGATATTCCGCTCGCATGGCACGAAGCCCATGATGTGGTCGGATATGTTCTTTCGCGCCGGCTCGAAAACAGGCGCGTATTACGACCTTGATGTCGTCGTTCCCGAGGACGTAAAAGCGGTGATCCCCTCGGACATGCAGCTCGTTTATTGGGATTATTATCACGCGGATAATTTCTACGAGACGTTCATCGACCGGCACGCGGACCTCAACGGCAAGAAGCCCATCATCGCCACCGGCGCGCAGACATGGAACCGCTTCTGGACGCATTACGAATACGCGCTCGGCACCATCGATCCGTGCATGACGGCGTCGAAGAAAAAGGGCGTCACCGAGGCGATAATGACGGCATGGGGCGATGACGGCAATGAATGCGATTACTATTCGTTCCTGCCGGTGATGCAGTTCTACGCCGACCACTGCTTCAACGAGAGCGTCGACCGTGCCGCTTGGCAGCGCAACATGAAAGGCTCGTGCGATATCGACTTCAACGAATGGAAGATCGCCGGGAAGATCGATCAGCCGTCGCTGATAGAAACGGGGAAATGGGCGACCAATGTCTCGAAATTCCTTCTCTGGGAGGACCCGTTCTTCGGTCTGTTCCAGCCGCTTTTCTCACGGTCGCTCGCACCGCATTTCGCATCCATTGCAGAAAAACTTTCCGCCGCCATGAAGAAGAAGCGCACGTACGACGCACGCCTGGCCCTCCCGCAGAAGCTCGCCGCCGTGCTCGCAATGAAAGCGGATTTTCCAAAGCGCCTCCACGCGGCGTATCAGGCGGGCAATAAGGCAGAGCTCCGCGCAATGGTGACAAAAGAGATACCGATGATAATTCGCGCGATAGAGTCGCTCTGGAAGACGCATCGCGATATGTGGATGTCGACCTATAAACCGATGGGATGGGAAACACTCGACTCGCGCTACGGCGCCGTGCTCATGCGCTTAAGGACAGTAGAGGACAGCGTCCGCGGGTATCTCGCCGGTGATAAAAAAACCATCGCTGAACTGGACGGTAAACGGCAAAAGATCTATTCCCTGGGAAAAGGATGTCTGCCCACCGTAAGCTATGCGAATTCATATACGGGAACATGTACGGCTGTGAATTGATACGGTAACGGCTACTGCTCGTACTGGTACATCGGCAAGGTCTTGCGGATGCGGCGGAGCATTATCTCCATGCCCTTGAGGTCATATGTTTTGGCAAGCTGATTGACGAGGAACCATGTTTCGACGAAATCCGGTACCGATGCGGAAGCCTGTATCCGTTTGACCTTATCGAGGAGCACCTTCATCTGCTCCTGCTTCAATTCCTTCTTTTCAATAGTGCGGTTTCGCGCTTCTTCCGCCTCGCGCTCCTGCACGATGAGCTTGTAATCGCGCTCGTATGCCTGGCGTATCTTTCGCAGTTCCTCGACGCGGTTGCCCGACGGACTTTCGTCGTACTTAAGGAGCTTGCAGTAGGGATCATATTCACCGAGATAGAGATAGAGTTCCTTTGCCTGCGATTCGGTGGCAAGATACGCGAGTATGACGAGCTTGGGCACTTTTTCCCGATATGCCTTGTACGCATCGACGGGCGTTTCGGTATCGATGATCTCGTATTCGACGTTCGCCAGTATCGCGAGAATATCGATCTTCAACTTGATGTTCTTCGCATGCGGCACGAACACGAGCACGCCGTTCTCGTTCTCGCGCGTATCGACCATGAAATCGTTCTTGATGCCCGACATTTCAAGCGTGCGTATCGTCGTCGCCGTTATCTCTTCGCCGTTGGGCACGATGATGTTGTACTTATCGATGCCCGGCTCATAGGTATAGATGTCTTCAGCGAGATAAAGCCTTCGCTGCTTCTTGCTCACCTTGTTCATCGCCTGGAACACGTCGAACTTCGCCTTGAGCGCGTCGAAGGTCTCCGTGTACTGCGGCTTGGGGAAGATAGCGGGATATTTCTCCCGGAGGTCCTTGAGTATCGCTTTCGGCACGATGACGTTGATGTAGCGGAGCTTTCTGTCGAGGAGCTCGTTGAGATAGGCGAGGGTGAGCACGCGCGTGCTCTGTATCTTCCCGTCCTTGAGCGAATACATCTGCGCGAGGGTATAGTCCTTGATGTCAAGCTGCAGCTTGTAGTCCTCGATGCCTTCTATCTTTTTTACGTCATCAATGTCTATTTTCACGGCTGTCCCTTTATGAATCGCGCCTTACCCGAAAGATCGTTCTCCGTACCGCAAGTATATCCGCGGCCCTTGAATATTGCAACAACTCCGGGGGCATCGTCGCCTACCTCGAGGAAAAAACGGCCTTCGGGGCTGAGCAATCTTCCTATATTATCGGCAAAGTCACGTATAAATTCCACTCCCGTCGGCCCGCCGGCCAAAGCTGTCCGGGGTTCGAACGCCAGTTCCGGCTGAAGCAAAGCGATCTCACCGTCGGCCACATAGGGCGGATTGGATATAACAATGTCAAAGCGCTCTTCGGGAACATACCGTGTCATGTCCGCTGTGAGGAACTGTATCGAATGCATGCCCAGGAGGCGGTCGGCATTGGACGCAGCCACCGCGAGCGCCCCGGGACTGATATCGATGGCAGTAACATGGATGTCCGGGCAGTATCGCGCGAGGGCTACGGCAATACACCCCGAACCGGTGCCGGCATCGAGTATGCGCTCATTGCCGGCTATCGACGCTATCGCAAGCTCGACAAGCTCCTCCGTCTCCGGGCGAGGTATGAGGACGTTGCCGTCCACATGGAAATCCATACCGAAGAATTCCTTCACCCCGGTGATATAAGCTATCGGCTCATGCTTGAGACGGCGGTCGATGCACACCTGAAAACGTTCATCCGCAGCTTTATCAATGGCATCCCTGCCGCGTATGATAAGTGCGGTACGGTCGGTCGCGAGCGCGTGCGCACAGAGTATTTCCGCTTCAAGACGCGCATTCCCCGCGATATCGGGCTTTCCGTGCGCCAGACGCCTGCTTGCGGACAGGATAATATCATTGATAGTAATGACAGAAGTATTCATTCGCCGCTATCGCAGCCTCCCCATAGCGGCTTCGCCGCCTGGCTGCGCCAAAGGCGCACGCATGACGCTCAGTATACCACCCGCCGAATCCCTGTCAAATAGAGCCGCATCTCTTGTCATGCCGTGCCGCGTTTCACTGCCGCAGCGCGGGCATTTCAGAGGATACACTCATGTACACCATGCGTGGTCGAGAAGTTCCTTGCATAACACCCTCGGCTGCCGGGGTAATTATTTCATCGGGCAGGCGCGCCTACGGATGCTTCTTCTCTTTCAACTCAAAAAGAGTGCCGTCAAGGTCGGACATGAAAAAAAGAGTCGTTTGTCCTTTGGGAATTTCGAGTATTGTAAGGCCCATGGCGCGTCCCCTATGAAGAAGGTCGGCAAGGCCTTCCACTTCAAGGCAGATATGCTCAATGGGCTTATGTGCACCCATCCGGTCGTAGATGAAAACTTCAAATAAAGCACCATTCCCGGTGTAATGAATGATCTTCAGCTCTTCATCTATACTGAATATTGCTTTGGATAGATCCCGGTGAAGTGTCTTCGGATCTGCCTTGGCCAGCCCGAGCAGGTCCCTGTAAAACCTGTCCGCGTTCGCCTCGGAACTGCATACAATACCAACATGGGCCAGCGTCATGCTTCACCTGCATTCGGATTGATTATCACTTTGATCGATTCCCGGCCGTCGAGCACAAGCCCGAACCCCTTTGCTGTCTCTGCAAGGGGAAGCCGGTGCGTGATCAGATCTTCAACGACAATAGCGCCAGACCGGAGCATCTCTATTGCCGCGGAAATATCGTCGGGGCCGCAATAATACGAAGTAAGGACACGTATTTCCCTGGTCCAGAAATCATTAAGCGGAATGGTGACCTGCTTGCCGGGTGCGGGAACCGCGAAAAATACAATAGCCCCCCCCTTGTCCACGCATTTCCACGCCTGGTCGATCGCGGGCATCGCTGATGTGCACACAATGACAGCACCGGCCTTTTTTCCGCTTTCGGCCAGACGCTCCGGCACCGCGTCACCGGCATTGATCACGGTCCCTGCGCCGAATGACTTTGCCAGCGCGAGCCGTTTCTCGTTCACATCGGTTGCCGCGACCGCAGAGCCCTTGACCGCGGCAAGTTTGATATGAAGCAGTCCGGACATGCCGCAGCCCATAACAAGCACCGTATGTCCCTTTTCTATTCCGGCAAGCCGCTGCGATCGTATAACGCAGGCAAGCGGTTCAATAAAAGTGCTCTGATCATACGTCATCCCGTCGGGAAGAAGATAGGCGCCTTTTTCCACAAGCGCTTCGGGCACGAGAATATACTCGGCATATCCTCCGGGAAGACGGTCTTTCACGTTGGTGCAGACCGGGTGATGGCCGCTGCGGCAATAGTCGCACTCCCGGCACGCCACTTTCGGGGCGATAAAGACACGGTCCCCGGGCTTGAATTTTTTTACCGCACCCCCGGTTTCAACCACCTGTGCGCCGATCTCGTGTCCCTGCACAAGCGGCGCGCGCGGCAGTCTGTACCACTCGACAATGTCGCTGCCGCAGATACCGCATGCATATACCTTCACCAGCATCTCTTTGGGGCCCGGGCGGGGAGTCGGGACCTCTTCAAGCCGAATATCGGAATTCGAATACCAGCGGGATATCTTCATTTCTCTTTCTGGTTCTTTATCGTATTGTACAGGTCAAAGGCCTTTGCCGGGGTCTCGTTATCGTGCACCACGGCACGCACTGCCTTGATCATGGCAACCGGCGCCTCAGACTGGAAAATATTCCTGCCCATATCGACCCCTGCGGCCCCTCCCTGCACGGCATTGTAGGCCATGGTGAGGGCATCTAGTTCAGGCAGTTTTTTACCGCCCGCCATGACGATCGGCACCGGGCACGATGCGCACACGGTATCAAAACCCTTATCGACATAATATGTTTTTACATACTGGGCGCCAAGTTCGGCGCAAATGCGTGTCGCCAGCCTGAAATAGCGGGCATCGCGCACCATGTCCTTGCCTACAGCCGTGACCGCGAGCGTGGGAATGCCGTACCTGGTGCCCTGGTCGACCATGCGCGTCATGTTCTTAATGGATTCGCGTTCGTGTTCGCCGCCGATAAAGACCTGCACTGCCATAGCGCACACATTGAGCCTGGCCGAATCCTCGATATCGACCGCGATATCCTCATTCGAAAGTTCCTTGAGAATGCTCGTGCCCCCGGAAACCCTGAGAACTATTGATTTCGATGTTGATGGCGGAATAATGGTGCGAAGGATGCCCCGCGTGAGCATGAGCGTGTCCGCATACGGTACAAGGGGAAGGATTGAAATATCGACCCGTTCCAGACCGGTCGTAGGTCCCTGGAAATAGCCATGGTCAATGGCCAGCATCACGGTACGGCCCGATTCGGGGTTGAAAATGCGCGCAAGCCTGTTCTTCATACCCCAATCAAGGGAATTCGAACCCTTGAGAAAAAAGGCCTCTGACTTTTGGGGAATGTCGGCGTGATAATTTTTCGCTTCTTTTACTTCGTCCAAGTCCGCCATGGATGTGCTCCTTACTATGGATCAGGAATTTTCATTGCCGGCTGCGACAACAGCCACGCCGCCAAGTATACCATCCGCCGAATCCCTGTCAACACACTCCCCGCCGAAAAGCTCACGTATCTCGGTATCAAAATTCTCACTGTATTCTCAGGTATGATACCCCGCTCCCCCGCGGTCTTTTTCTCCGTGTTTGCATATTTCTTACGCAAGCATATATGTTCCCTGTAACAAACCCCCGCATGCCGGGGTACATCGATGCATCACTGTCCGACTAAGGAGGGACATATGTCACGTTTCGTTACTGTACTTGCGATGGCGCTCTCGTCGCTTGCCGTACTGCCGCTTACCGCGCAGACGGTGCCGCCCGCCGAAAAGGCAGACTATTTCTGGCAATGGGCGAAGGCCGATCCGCTTCTGGCAAAAGAACTCGCCGAGGTCTATAAGAGCCAGGCCTCATGGCGCGATGAGATCAAGGGAGACGATGCAAAAGACGCGCTCAAAATGAAATGGATACTTGAGAATTCCGCGAAGCATCCGAAGCTCGCCGAGGCGGCTTTCGAATGGGCCGATAAACACCCGTTGAAGACAGAATGGCTCTGGAAGCATCCGAAAGCGGCCGATTGGGTATGCGAGAACCGGGCTGACAGGGTGGAATTCCTCAAGAACCACCCCGGACTCGCCCATCGTATGAAGGACAACGTCAAGGTTGCCGCATTCCTGAAAACACGTCCGGAAATACGCGATCGTGCTGAGGATGTACGCGATAAACGCGAGGACGTCCGTGACAAGAAAGAGGACGTGCGCGACAAGCGCGAGGATGTACGCGACGCGAAACATGACGGCGGGAAACTCGACAAGGCCGAGGATGTGCGCGACAAACGCGAAGACGTGCGTGACCGCAAGGAAGATGTCCGTGACCGGCGCGAGAACGTTCGCGACAGAAGGCGCTAGAGGGTTTCACAGCTGAGACGACCAGAGCGGCCGGGGATACCCCGCGCCGCTCTTTTTTTATCCGATGGCGTTTGTCCCTAGCTCTTCCGCTAATACCCGATCCGCCGCGATCATATCGCAAGCGGGTGTGCCGATTCGATGTCACGTTGTATGTTTTCAGGGAATACGGTGATATAGCGCATCGTTGTGCGCATATCCAGATGTCTGAGGAAGCGCTGCACGCTCGGCATTGGTGTGCCGGATCCCGCAAGATGTGAAGCGATGGAGTGCCGAAACGCATGCATATGAAAGCGAATGCCGAGCTCCCTGCTTATCCGCCGCACACGGGTCTGCACGGAGGATATACCGATCGGCATGAACGTTCGGCCGATGAAAAGCGTATCCGTGCCGAGGGCAAGTGATCTGCGGAACCGTATGTATGCGAGCATATCGGGATGCATGACGAAGGGGATGCGGCATGCCGCCCCGTTCTTCTGTTCAGCGCCGATGAATATCGTCCGTGCGTTAAGATCGATGTCGGATATCTTGAGCGACAGTATCTCGCTGATACGCATGCCGGTCAGATATGCCATGAGACAGATGAGATAGATGCACCGGTCGCGCCGCTTGAGATAGGCGAGCACGCGAGCACATTGATCCTTCGTAAGGCACAGCGGCATAGTACGCGGTTCGCGGGGAAGCCGCGCCTGACGTATGACAGCGGTGCTGAAACGCCCGCGTGCGTCGCTCAGGGACAGATGATGCAGGAACGTGCCGAGCGTCCGGCGGCAGAGACGGACCGTAGCATACGCGTAGCCTTCCGAGAACATCCATGCGAAGAAACGCTGTGCGTCGAGCGCGGTGAGATGTGACAGCGAGATACGGCGGCTTCCCAGATATCGTATGAGTATCTTGATGCAGTGCCCGTATGCTTCTACGGAGCGTCTGCGCAGGAACGGCCGCCGTTCCTCGAGCCATCGGCGCGCTGCCATTGTCAGTAGTCTCCTTACTGTATACATTATCCCTCCGGTGATGCATGTCGTTACCGAAAGTATATCACATGCATTGCGGTGAACGGGATATGCCGAAAAACAGCAAGAGGGCGATCTTGTTATCCGATGGCGTTGTGCCCGCGCTCTTCCGTGCGAATGCGTATGCATTCCTTGAGGTCATAGATGAATATCTTGCCGTCGCCGACCTCGCCGGTCTTCCCTCCGGCAATGATCGCCTTTACCGTGCGGTCAACGTAATCCTCATTAACGGCTATCTCGATGCGTATTTTCCTGAGCAGGTTCCCCGTCTCTCGCGCGCCGCGGTACACTTCGGTCACACCCATCTGCCTGCCGTGCCCGAGAACCTCGCTCACCGTGATGAGGTTCACATCCGCTTTATAGAGCTCATCCTTCACCTGTTCGAGACGATGCGGCTGTACTATCGCTACTATCATTTTCATTGGCGGCTCCTTATTCGACTACCGTGTAGCCGCGTTCGTTATGCTGGGTGATATCGAGGCCCATCGCCTCTTCCTTTTCGTTCACACGTACGTGCAGGATGAGATCGAGCACTTTATAGAGCACGAATGTGACGATGAAAGCGTATGCGGTCACCACGGCCGCGGCGATTATCTGCGCGGAGAAAAGCTTCGTCGAACCGAACACCAGACCGGTGTAATTCGCCTGTACTTCAGGATTGGCGAACAGCCCTACCGCAATGGTACCCCAGATACCGCCGATGCCGTGTACGCCGAAGGCATCGAGCGCATCATCGTAACCGAATTTCGGTTTTACATACACGACCATGATATAACAGAGCGCGCTCGCGACGCTCCCGATGATGATGGCCGCCGGCATATCAACGAAGCCCGCAGCCGGGGTTATCGCCGCAAGACCGGCTATCGCGCCGGTTGCGCTCCCGAGCGTGGTGGGTCGTTTGACAAGGAGCCAATCGAGCACCAGCCAGACCATTGTCGCCGCAGCGGCCGAGGTATTGGTAACGACGAACGCGTTCGCAGCGATGCCGTTGGCGGAGAGCGCGCTTCCCGCATTGAAGCCGAACCATCCGAACCAGAGCATCGCCGCACCGAGCATAGTGAACGCAAGATTATGCGGCGGTGTCGGCTTGAGGTAATTGCGCTTGCCGATGATGATGGCGGTAACGAGCGCTGCAACACCGGCATTGATGTGAACGACGATACCCCCCGCGAAGTCGACGGCGCCGAGCTTCGAGAGCCACCCGTTCGTTGCCCACATCCAGTGAGCGACCGGGCAATAGATGAGAAGTGTCCAGAGCACGCTGAAGAGAAGGAATGTCGAGAATTTCATCCGTTCCGCAAAGGCGCCGATGATGAGCGCGGGTGTTATCACAGCGAACATCCCCTGGAATATCATGAAGGCCAGATGCGGCACGGTCGTCGCATAGAGCTCGCTCGGTACGACGCTCACCCCTTTCAGGAAGGCCCAGGATAATCCGCCGAGCACACCCGGTATCAGTTCATCCGGACCGAACGCGAGCGCATAACCGACGATCACCCAGAGAAGGCTTATCGCCGCGAGACTTACGAAACACTGCATGAGCACATTAAGGATATTCTTGCGCTTTACGAGTCCGCCATAGAAGAACGCGAGTGCGGGCACGGTCATGAACATGACGAGCGCGGATGAAATGAGCACCCAGGCGGTATCGCCGGTGTTCACTCCCGATTGAGCGAATACCGCCGCCGGGATACACAGAAATAGAACAAGTGGTCGGATACGCATACTGGCTGATCTCCTCTTGTGCAGTTGGTACAGAAATGCACTGTGTAAGTGCAAGAAGCATGCCAGCGCACATGCCGGTGCACATGCATACTTATGCAGCAAGTGCGTGCAATGTGTGCAGGATGCCGCGGTGATGAACGGATATTTAAACATTTTTTGTGCATGCACCGAATTCGCGCACAGATATGATGCAGAATCGAACGTGCACGGGAGAGCGGCACCGTACCATCGCGTTGCTTTTCTTCCCTGTTCGTGGTAATCTGCCGGCATGGATACGCGAGCACATGGGTAATATCATCGAGACAGCGTCGACACCGCTCGGGCGCATCACCGAAGAGTATGCCGCACTTGTCATGCTCCTCAAAAGGAAGCGCGACATCGAGAAGGAACAGGCGGTGGAAACCATTGTTTCCAGCGGACTTCCCCTTTCAGAAAAGATAGATCAGATACTGCAGATAGACGGCGATAAGCCGTTCAAAAGCCAGCTTCATCTCCTTCGCCGCACCAAGGGCGACGACGAGGACGATGCCCCCGAAGAGACGGTCGATGCGGCGGTCAGCCGCGAGCTCGCTCGTGACGGCATCTATACGCACTATATCGTCAGGGAACGGCGGCGCGAACTGCGTATGGTCCCGCGCCGGGCGGGATTCTTTACGTTCTTCTTTTTCGAGATACCGAAGATACGCCGCTTCGCCGGGGAAACGAAGGCGCTCGAGTGCCGCTATTTCCCGCCGCGCCTTCGGATACCACCCGAGGTCGAATTGTTCTTCCGCGAACGGATAAAACCCGCGGCAGCGACGATACTCCCCTACCTCCTCCGCGCTGAACGCGAGGGCTGGCGCATACTGCCGCGATCGGAATACAATCTCATCGCTGAGTTCCGTATTCTCTGCGAAACGATCATCGCCGCCATCGACGGCACCAACCGCCGCGGGGAATTCGATTTCTCCATACGCTTAAGCCGCATCGTCAATCCGTTCCTGCTCATCCACCACCATCGTGAGAACGCGAAAACGATAGCGAACGCCGCCTTCAAAGTGCTCACGGTCATGGGGGAAAGCACGAAAATAAAGGATGCGGTCACGCTCATCGGCGATATCCTTCTCCCCTCGACGCACGGCATATCGCTCCATGCGATAGTGACAGCGCTCCACATCATCGAATGCCGGAGAATGCTCTCCCTTGATGATGTCATCAACCGCGGGGTAAAAGGCGTCTTTGCGAATTACACGTTCACCTGCGCACCCGAAGTACAGCGCGAGATAGATGCCGCGGTCAATGTACTCCTCGACAGGCTGTTCGGTCAGGTTGAAAAACGGGAGCATGCGAAGGTCGTGCGATCGTTCCTGAGCTTCACCCCCGACGGGAGCTGCGATACGGGCCTGCTCATGGAATTCGTGTACGGCACGGGCTCCAAACGCGACGGCGATATGCTCGCGTTCTCCGGGCATCTCGCTCGGAGTTTCCTGAACGCATACGATCAGTTCCTCCGCTCGCAGATAATCATCGAAGGCGGTTCACACGCGCGCATCTTCGAGGAGCCGGTGTTCCACGCCCCGGTCACGGAATTGACGCAGGTGCTCGATGAGATCGACGGGTATCACGACGCCTCGCGCGACGGGAATGTCCCCATGCATACATACCATGCCGCCGCGAGCACGACGGGTTTCCGCGCCGACGCACCGTTCATCGGACGCATCGCCGCCGGGTTCTTCGATATCGCCGAACGCCTCGCCGTGATACACGAGACGGGCTCGAGCGGCGGTGATGTGCAGCCCATACCGACGAGCATGCTTTCCGCCGGCGACATCGTCATACCGCATGCCGACCGCTTCGTAGCGACGAGGCTCATGCCTACCGGCAGAACGGTGCGCGCGAC